>JANXWI010000312.1 GCA_025351205.1 Deinococcus sp. | reverse complement strand
GGTCAGGGGCTTGCCCATCATGTCGCGGTTCTCGAAAGCCAGCATCCGGGCGGCCTTGGAGAAGCGTCCGGGCAGGCGGCGGCGGCGCAGGGCCGCGTCAGCATTTTCGCCCGCTCCGGCAGGCCAGGCCATCAGCAGGTGCCCGCCCTCCAGCCGCAGCACGCCGTGAAGCGCCGCCAAGAAGATCAGGTTCTCGGCGTCTGCCAGCTGCCGGATCTCGTCGTCCTTGATGGGTGTCCAGTCGATGTCGGACCTCTTCCGGGTGAAGTAGGTCTTGAAATTCGGCGGCGTGCTGAAGGACAGCTCACGCAAGTCATCCACACCGCGCAACGCGAACTTATACCACTCTTCGAGCATCACCACCCGGAAAGGGTCAGCGCCCTCGGTGGGGATGGCGCTCGGGTAGCTCGACGTCCAGGGCTGCACCGCCTTCTTGAACTCCGGCGTCAGGTTGCGCCCGATCAGGCGCTTGATCTTGGGCAGCGGACTCATCGGGTCCGGCTGGCCCTGCGTCTCGTTCAGGCGCAGAAACAGGTTGGCCTTGGTTGCGGCGCTGATGGCGGCACTGTCGGGGTTGAACGACGGGCTGCGCTGGTCGTACATCCGCGTCACCACGTCCTTCTGGGTGCTGCGCAGGGTCGCCTCGAAGGGGGCCACCGCCTCGCGCTCCAGGCCGTCGAGCTGGCTGCGCTCGAAGTTGTCCTGCCCGACGGTCCAGCCGCCCGAAAGCCAGTCGGGGTCGTTGACGCCCGGCAGCACCCCGCGAATGAGTTCCTCCCAGCTTCTGATCAGCCGGGCCGCATGGACCTCTTTGCGGCGTTCATCGGTGGCCTCGGCCTCCTCGCGGTCCACCGTGCCGTTCGGCGACGGCTCGAACAGCGACAGGCCGTTCACGGCGGCGCTGTCGCCCTCCAGCCGCGACTTCTTCTCGCGCCACAGGTCGGCCTGGTTGGTCAGGCGACTGCGCAGCTTCGATAAGCGCTTGCTCACCCTGGTCGCCTCCTCCTCAATCAGGGTGAGCGTTCCGGCCTCGGTGCGCTGGCCGCTGCCCACATCGCGCAGCACCTCCCTGACCTTCTGGTTGACGCGCGACTTGAGTTCGTCGTCCAGGCTGCGGCTGAGCGCGGGCATCAGTCGATTGACGGCCTTGTCCTTCAGGAAGAACAGGCCCAGCAGGGTGTTGGAGCGTACCGCGTCGATCTGGTTCAGCACACTGTCGGCCCCGGCCTGGGTGGTGGCCGGTTCCCAGCCGCGCAGCTCCCCGACACGCGGTAAGATGGCCTGGGTCACCTGAAGCAGCACGTTCGGCCCCTGGTCGTAGTCGAGCAGCCGGGTCTTGACGAGGCCTTCCAGGTTGCCGGTGACGCGCTCGGCGGCGCGGTGGCGGTTTTGCAGGGTCGCCTGATGTACCAGTCCGCGCAGCCCTTCGCCGCGCAACGGGGCAAACGCGCCGCGCAGCTCCTCCAGGGCGCGCCGGGCCTGGGCTGGGTTGCGCCTGGCCTGCCGCTTGACCTCGCTGGCCTTGGCTTCCAGCTGGGTGCGCAGGCTGGCTCCGCCCTCGTCGAGCAGCAGCGCCTCAGTCAGCGCCTCAACGGTTAGGCCCAGATTATCGAGGTCCTCTTCCGGGCGGCCCTCGTAGACCCGGTCTTTCCAGCGGTCCACGGCGTGCACCAGCGTGCGGTACTTCAGGGCGTCGAGAATGCGGCGCATCGGGTACTCGATGGTCGAGAGGCCAAAGGTGGCGAAGGCGTAGGCCCGTCCACTCTGGGGCGGGGTCACGCCGCCGTCCACCACCGTCGCCATCGGGTCGGTGGCGGGCACGAAAACATTCAAGAACAGCCGGTCGGCGACTGCCTGGGTCAGCCGCTCCTTGTCCTCGGTCTCGCTGCTGTCCGGGCGCACCAGATACACCAGGTCGTAGGGCGTGGCGTCGGCGTCCAGCGGTTCCTGCCCGGCGGGTTTGTCGGGAAACTTGATGCTCTTGTAGCGCTCAGTATCGGTGTACAGCTGGTACTGGTTGAACTCGACCAGCGCGTGGTAAGCGTTGGTCTTCCAGAGTTCGGCCTTGTCTTTCTGCCCGATGCCCAGGCTGGGGTGCGGCAGCGTGAAGATGCCCATGCTGCGCTCCTCGCTGTTCAGCAGGCCGCGCAGGATGATGCCCATGTCGGCGGCCGTGCCGCTACAGGTGCCGCCGCAGAGCGTGCCGACCACGATGATCCGCAGGCCGGTCTGCTGGCTCGACTCGTTGATGGCGAAGCGGATGTCGGCCTCCAGCCCGGCGTTGTTGACGTTCAGGGCGCGCTTGGCGTCGGCCTCGCGCAGGTTGCGCAGGTTCATCAGCCGCTGCGAGATGGCGTTCTTGACGTTGTAGTAGTTGGTCGGAAACAGCAGGGCCAGTCGCCCCACCATGCGGATGTTGCCTGCCCCCGCATCGACGGCCTGCGCGTTCAGCTGCGACAGCGTCTCGTGGTCGGCCCATTTGCTCAGGGCAATGTTGTCCTCGTACAGCTCGGGCCGCGTCAGGATGTCACGCCACGCCGCCGCCGGAATGGTCAGGGTCTTGAAGTCGTCGGTGCCGTTGAAGCGCGAATTTTTCGCCGCGTCTGTCTCCAGCGCCAGAAACTGCACCCAGGGGGCGCGGCCCAGTGACCCGACCTCCCATTCGATGCGGTCAGCCAGCGCCTCCAGAATCTCGGTGCCAGTGCTGCCCAGCCCGATCACTAGCGTCTTGAAGACGCGCATGCCCTGTGTCGCCTGTGTCATACGGTCGCCTGTGTCATTTCTTCCCCTTCATCAGTCGGTCCTTCCGAGACGTGTGAACAGCACCGAGACCAGCAGCGCCAGCAGCAAGAACGTCACGCTGACGGCTACGGCGTACAGCCAGTCACTGGCCCTGAAAAAGAAAAAGGCGTAGCAGAACAGCAGCGCCGCCACGATGATCAGCGAGATGCCCATGCCCTGGGTGGCCGACGTCACGCCTTCGCGGTTGCCGGACCCGAACAGCAGATGCGCGAAGGCCAGCGACAGCAGATACCAGACCACCACGGTCAGGGCGATGGTCAGCCAGAAGCCGGTCTGGGTATAAAGGGGCCAGAGGTCGTTGAGCCAGGGCATTATGAATCTCCTTGTGTGAAGCTGAGGGAAACGGTCTTCTGAACCGGGCGCGGCACGCCGCCGGAGCCGCGCACCTCACCTGAAAATTCCAGCGGTTGATCCGGGTTCTCGGGTTGCAGCCGCAGGGTAGCGAGGTTGTCGCTCAGCACCCGGCCAGCCACGCTCGCCAGCCGCACGGTCTCACTGGTGCCTCGCACCTGTACCTCTTTGCCTTTGCGGCTGAGTTCGGCCACCCGCTCCGGCGGAAAGCCCTGCACCAGTACCAGCGGCACGCCGTCGTCGGCCACGTAGCCGGGTCCGGCGATCACGCAGAAGGGGCGGCCCTGCGGCGCGTCCGAGAGGCTGAAGGTCTGGTCCCCGACCCGCAGGGTGCTGCGGCTGCTGCCCCCACCGCGCAGGACGCGGCTGAGCAGGAAGCCGAGGCCGCCCAGCACCAGCAGGCCGAGCAGCACCAGCGGCAGGGGTGACGAACTGCCGCGCGGCTTCACCGGGGCCGCCGTGACTTGGTTGAGACGCTCGCTCCGGACGGGCGCAGCCAGGGCCGCCGCCGTGAAGGTCTTGGGCACGAAGACCACCGCCTCCATGTCGCCCTGCACGTTGCCACCCGGACTTTTGACCACGTAGGGCAGAGCGAGCGTGGCCCCGTCCTGGGTGCCGTTGACCCGGTTCCAGTTCTGAAGCAGCGCCTGGTACTCGGGCGCGTTGGTGCCCATCAGCTTGCCGCCCGTGGTGCCCACGCTGGCCGCCGAGTTGGTGAGCAGGATCAGGACGGTGCCAGCAGTGTTGGGAAACTGCCCGCTGAGTTCGGTGGCCGCGCGCTCGGTGTCGTGCCCGCCGATGCTGCCGACGGCGGGGGTGGTGGGCCAGAGGTCGGCGGCCCGTAGCTTGTCCGCCGCCGCGTCGCTGCCGATCTGCACACTGGCGGCCTGATTGTCACGGTAGGGCCACAGGCCGAGTTCCCAGGCGCGGGCCGTAACTTGATCCCCTGTCACCGCCAGCTTGTTCACGAACTGGGTCGCCAGCTCACGCGCGGCCTGTGCGCCCAGCGGATCGGTCTTGTAGTGTCCGGTGCTGAAGGCCAGGACGAACTGGGCGTTCTGCCGCTCTAGGTCGCCGCCGGAAGTCCTGACGGCCTGCTGCACGCTCTGAACCAGTTTCTCCACGCTGGCGGTGACACTGCTGCGGTCCAGTTCGGGCTTGCCCTGAGGTTCAGCCGCGCCGGTCTGTGCAGCGGCCACCGCGAGCAAACCGAGCACCCACCAGGCGGCAGTTCTCCTGACCAGAGCTTGCACCAAAGAGGTTCTGGTGGTCCCGTTCTCCATGCCGCGTTGATGAGTGGATGTTGGCAATTTTTTCATTCGACTTAGAAAGCATAGCCCAGCCGTCTGACAATAAGCCTTCAATTGAATTCTTCGTTGCTCTCATGAGGGAAGTGTCTTGCAAAACGAGAGGGAACACCTCGGTGATGATTCACACATCTGGCAACAAAACCTGGAGCACTGGCCCCCAGTGGTCCTAGCCATCATTGCTAACACTCGTCTCTGAGCGTCTCAACCTAGAGGAGCCAAGATCACTAATTTCGGTAGACAGGTAACCGCCTTCAAAGGGGTACTCAACCCGAAGATCGTCTTGGAGCTGGCAGAACGGATGACGCAGACCAGTCAAGTCCAGGCACACCAGTTGCGTACAGCCGCTATCTGCGTAGCCGACCAGTTATTCCGGGAGCTTCGGAACTCGGTCCATGCTGTTTTTAGACCGGCAACTGGTCCTCGCGCAGCAGGCGGAAACCGCCAGGGATCGGACGGGCACCCTTGTATAGAGGTCGGGGGATCGGCGTGAACTCGACACCCACGATCCCGGCTCGCTGGCAGCTCTGCACCGTGCGGTCGGTGCAGTACAGCCCGGTCAACCCTTCCATCACGAACACCCCTGGAAGCTGTTCCTCGGGAACGGTCAGCACCAGGCGTTCGATTTTGTCGAGGCCGAGATACGGGCTGTCGATATCGCAAGCCCGCACCGCCAGGATGTCGTCGTCCGTCCTCACGGCGCAGATGGTGCGCTTTTGGTCGAGCACGTTGGTCCAGTCCAGCAGCTTCAGAATCATGAATCTGTCTGTGTACTGCGCGGGGTCCGTGACCTCGAAGTCTGTCCGGGTGTAATCCGATTGATAGCGGACCTCTTCAGCCAGGGCTTCATCGTAGACACGGGTACGATAGGTCTGATATCTGAAGTCTCCTGCCACCAGCAGGGTGTCCAGCAACCGGAGGGAGATCATCGGATACCCTGTAGGGACGATGTACGGATAGTCCGTCCTCATCAAAACGTCCAGGTTGCCGACGAACTCCATCGGTTGGGGAATCTGCTCTGTGAAATCCAGCTCGGGATTGCGAAAGCCGACGTTTTTAGAGTTTGGAAACTCGATGAGTTCCGCGTCCAGTTCTCTGTCTATGATGTGGCTGACGTTGTGGTCGAGGCGGTAGATCATGCCTGCTGTCCTTCATGCGTTTCTGTAGGGATGCTGCTCAGCTTCATGCCACCATCTTCGAGTTCCTTGAGGATGGCGGGCGGCAGGTCGTCTTCCCGGATGGCCCGGCGAATTTCGTTCTCGATACCACGCAAAGCTCCATCAAGACGCTCAGGCAGTACCTTCTCAAGCGGCACACGACCGTACTGGGTAACAGTCTCTTGTGCAGCATCAAGTAAGTCCCTGACGGATGTATCGAACAGCCGATGTGGGCCGTTGTGGATGACCTGCCCCGCCGCGTTCTTGACGCTCGGCATGTCCAGGATGTTGCTGCCCCAGTCGATGGTGTAGCCCTTGACCCTGGCGAGCGCTTCACGAATAAGAAGGCTTTTCTGCGCCACGCCGTCTGGGATCAGGTGGTGCAACTGGTTGCCGCCAGTCAGCCGGGCCTCCGCCGCCAGACGTTTGGCTGCGCCGCCCTGCTGTTCGGGCATCTTCAGGTAGTTGCCCCGGTAGCGTGAGTAGACCGTGCCTCGGGTGCTGCCCCCGACCTTTGGTACGATCACCGGACTTCAGACTGGCAGCTGGTCCTCGCGCAACAAACGGAAGCCGCCGGGGATCGGTCGGACACCTTTGTACAGAGGCGAAGGGATCGGGGTGAACTTGACGCCCACGATGCCTGATTTTTGACAGCTCTGCACTGTGCGGTCGGTACAGTATAAGCCGTATAGCTCTCGCATCACGAATACCCCTGGAAGCTGCTCCTCCGGCACAGCCAGCGCCAGCCGCTCTATCTTGTCGATCCCTATGCTGCCATATGACTTATACCTATCCGTATCGCATGCTCGTACAGCCAGGCTATCGTCGTCGTCCGTATCCACGGCGCAGATGGTGCGTTCAAGGTCGAGCACGTTGCTGCTGTCCAGCAGTCTGAGCATTATGAACCTGTCGGTGTACTGCGTGGGATCAGTAACCTCACAGTCTGTGCGGGTGTAATCCGACTGGTAACGCACGTCTTCTGTAAGCGCCTCATCGTAGATACGGGTGCTGTAGGTCTGGTATCTGAACTCGCCCGCCGTCAGCAAGGCGTCCAGCAATCGGAGTGAGATCATCGGATAGTCTGACGGAACAATATAGGGATGGTCGGTTTTCGCCAGGACATCCAGGTTGCCGACAAACTCCATCGGATGAGGGATGTACTCAAAGAAGTCCAAGTTTGTGAAATCCAGCTCAGGACTAGAAAACATAACATCATCGGAATTGGGGAATTTGATGAGTTCGGCGTCTCTTTCTTTGTCAACGATGTGACTGATATTGTGGTCAAGTCGGTAGATCATGCCAGCTCTCCTTCAGACGCTTCCAATGGCAAGGCGCTCAACTTCATGCCACCGTCTTCTAGTTCTTTGAGGATTTCAGGAAGTAATTTATTTTTTTGGATTGCGCCACGAATCTCAACTTCGACATTGTGTAGGGCATCATCAAGGTGCTCGGGGGGCAGTTTTTCGAGGGGGAGGCCCCATTTTCGAACAACATCCCTCTGTGCGTTCCTAAGTAAGCCTCCAACATACGCATCGAACAGCGGGTGTGGGCCATTGTGGATGATCTGCCCCGACGCGTTTTTGACATTCGGCATGTCCAGGATGTTGCTGCCCCGGTCGATGGTGTACCCCTTGACCCTGGCGAGTGCCTGCTGCACCAGCGGGTCTGTCTGCGCCACATTCGCCGGGACCAGGTGGTGCAGCTGGTTGCCGTTCGCCAGCCGGGCCTCCGCCGCGAGCCGTTCGGCTTGCCCACCCTGCTGTTCGAGCATCTTCAGGTAGTTGCCCCGGTAGCGCGAGTAGACCGTGCCTCGGGTGCTGCCCCCGACCTTCAGCACGATCAGTCCGTTCTCGACCGTCAGCGGGGCGTAATCACCCGACTGGGCGTCGGTGCGTACCAGCTCCAGGCGGCTGTTGCGGGTCCGCCAGCCATAACCGGGCGGCGCGGGGTCGGTGGCGCGGGCCGCACGACCCACGAACGGCTCGACCTGAGACCAGTTCTTGGTCTTCTTCAGCAGCGCCTCGATCTGAACATCGGTCAGGTCCTTGCTCGCCAGCGTCAGCGGCGAAGCAGAACCGGTCTGAACAGGCCGTGCCTGACCTGCTGGTGTCTGGCCTGCTGTCTCTGCGGCGGGTCTGTTCCCCCCGCCTTCCAGGGAGCCGCGCCCCGTCGTCATCCGGTCTGCGCTCCGGCCTGCCACCCTGCCGCCAGTTGCCGCGCCCGCCAGCCGTGGACCCTGGAGGCCCGCCCCGGCCACCTGGGCCAGGTCGTCGCTCATCTGGCTCAGTGTGGTGCTCAGCTCACCGGCCTTGTCCTTGAACACCATCAGCTGCACCCGCGTTGCCCCGGCCACCCGGCCCGCCACCGTCGTGCCTCCCCGCACCGCGCTGGGCGCGCCCAGCGCCAGGGTGCCCACGTCGAAGGTGATGTACCCCAGCGACTTACCGTACTCGCCCTTCTTCCAGGCGTCCCTGATGTCGGCGCTCAGGGCCTCCCACAGCAGGCCGGGGTGATCGACGATGGCCTGGAGACTCTGTGCGCTGGTGGTAATGGTCTTGCCGTACCCCACCGGGTCGATGGTCATCCGCACCGATGACACGTCCCAGGCGATGAACTTGGCGGCCTTGAGCAGGCCCAGCACGCTGTCCCAGGCCCGTGACACCACGGCGGCCCCGAAGTCGCTGATCTGGTCGATGTCAGTCTTCTTCCGGGCCAGGGCGCTGAGCACTTTTTTGGCCTGGGCAGGCTTGATCCGGCCCGCGCTCAGCGCGGCCTGGATCAGGTCGCTGCGGACGGTGTCGGGCAGGTGGGGTCCCTCGATGGCGGCTTGCAGAACGTGAACCTTGGACGCCGCAGAGAGCGGCAGATGGTCGAGGGTATCGAGGAAGATCTGGCCGGAGGGCGTGATCGGCA
>JANXWI010000140.1 GCA_025351205.1 Deinococcus sp. | reverse complement strand
CTGCCCATAGAAAAAGCACTGCCGGTGAGCAACGGCACCCAGCGATCATCTCTTATGGCTGCTGCCTTCCGGCCCTGACCAGGTTCGAGCGTCGCCGCTGCGTTACGCCAGCAATGCGGAGCGCAGTCTAGCACCTGGGCACAGCACAGGGTGACGCCGCTTACAGAAATGAGAGAGCGGAAGCGAATGTGAGAAATTTTACACCGCCGTGGAAAACGTCTTACAGTCAGAAATAGTGCGTTCCAAAAGGCATTCTCGAACTAAATATTGAAATTCGTCGGCAGGTTTCTGAGCAGCTTTCCTGAGAAAAGTAAGAGGGCTGTCACATCCGGTTTTTTAAGCTGGAGCCAGCGGCAGCTCTGCTTCGTTGTGCCCAGTACAGCCGGGCCGCCGCCAGCCTCAGTCAGCCGTGAACATACATCCATTTATCGGGGTGGCGAGGCCGGAGACCATATGCACACACAGAGGAGAAGTTCGGGATTTACCCTCATCGAGCTGCTGATCGTGATTGCGATCATCGGCATTCTGGCCGCCGTGCTGCTGCCCAACCTGCTCGGCGCACGCACCAAGGCCAATGACACGGCAGCGAAGGCTACTGCCAGAAATACCATCAACGCCATGGCTGGGCTGGAAGCATTTGCAAAAGATGGTGGCACCGTAAGTTCGTGTGCATTGAGCAACACCAATCTCGCTTTCACCATGACCCCAGCGTCGGCCTCGCCTGGCGCAGACGTAGCCAGGAATATTCCTCCGCTGGTTACAGACATCGTCTGTACCAGCACCGCCACCGGATATACGGCACTGGTGACCTATAACGGCGGCAGTGCTGGCACGCTCGCCTTTTCCTCGGCGAAATAGATCTGGAAAGCAGCTGCATCTTCAGATGAAAAAAGTAAGAGCCGTGTAAGAGCCAACCTAATACGCTACATGCAGCAGAGAAGGCCCCGACAGGAGCGCCTGCCACAGCAATAAAACGGCACGTCGGCCTACCTACATACAACCCGGCAAGCCATACAGGAGAACACCATGAAGAACGTCAAGCGTACCCAGGGCTTCACCCTCATCGAGCTGCTCATCGTGATCGCCATCATCGGTATTCTGGCCGCCGTGCTGCTCCCCAGCCTGCTGGGTGCCCGCAGCAAGGCCAACGACGCCGCCGCTTCGAGCGTGGCTCGTCAGGTGATCAACGCCATGGCCGCCATCGAGACCGGCAACAATGCAGGGGCAACCATCGCTACCTGCCCTTGGGCCAGCAACGTCACCACGTTCACTCTCAGCGCTGGCACAGATACCACCCAGATCAATGCGCCTGCTCCGATCACCGGCACCACCTGCACTAGCGGTGCCACGCAGTACACCGTGGTCGTCGCTTACGCAGGCGGCAGCAAAGGTGGCAGCACGTCCGTCAGCGCCGCCAAGTAAACTTCGCAGTACCGCACCCGATTCAGAACCAGAGATCATCTGGTTCTGAATTTTCTGTTCGTCCAGGTGAATCCCTATGCTGAAGCTTATGCCGGTGACTCCGTGAGCCAGATCAACCCTGCCGCCCTCAGGCGTTCTCCATCATTCGCCCCCAGCTTCACCTTCTGGCTTTATGTCAGTTGCCTTCTCCCGCTGTTTGTCATTCCCGGCGGCAGTTCTGACATCGTGTTGACGTTCGGCAAAATGGCTGTTGTTGCTCTGATCGTCCTGGTATCTTTTTCTTTATGGTTCCTCGACAGATCAAAACTGGCTAGCAGTCTTGATAAACTTCCGCTGGCCCTCTTTATTCTTTACATTCTATCCGCTGGATTGAGCAACACAGTCTTATCATCATTACCGGGAATCACCATTCTGGGATATAAAAATTGGAGTACGGGGTATTATTTCAGCGCACTGTGTGTTCTTCTTCTCATCGCGGTGACAGTGAAGACAAAAACGGAATCCGGAAAATCGATCAATGGAATTCCCTATTTTATTTTTACTATCATCCTATTATTTATTTGCTTATCGGAAAATCTAGGGTTTAATGTTCTTCTGGGTAGCGATTGGTTTTTATACCAGGGCAAGCCTCTCACTTTGAGTAGTACGTCCTACCCTATAGCCGGAATAGGAAACTCTGGTTTACTTTCGGGGCTTTGGATACTGCTCATTCCCTTGCCTCTACTGGCATTAAAACGAAGTGTGTGGATATATCTTACCTGGACGGCTCTTATAGCCATTGGATTGGGAAGCGTACACAGCAAATCTTCTCTGCTAGTCTACGCAGTTTTTAGTATTGCTCAATGCCTATGGATGTTGAGAAGAAAGCAGTTTTTTATGTCGTTCTGGTGTATTTTAACTCTATCGATAGGTTATGCCGCTTTACCGATTTTGCAAGTAGCAAATAGATCTCTCTTTCAGCAAGGGATTGTCGAGCGTCTGAACAGCCAGGTTTACAATCCAAGTAGCAAAGATTACGGTCTGAGTGCAGGTTCACGCCTGACCATATATAAATCCACAGCAAGTCTAATTTTCATGCGACCTCTGATGGGGTGGGGTTACGAGACTCTCCAGGAGCACTTTTTCGACGAACTGAGCAATACAGAATATCAAAAATTTATTGGTCAGGTGGTAAAGCCAAAGCCCGACGAAACGGTGCGCCGATTCGGCAATGTTCACGTTACTGTCAAAAAATCTAAGCCTGATGTGGGCATCTCGGCGCAAGCATTTACTATTGTTAAACCTCATAATACTGTTTTAGAAGAGATCTATAGTAACGGTATCATTGGATTTGCCTTTATCGCAGGCGCATTTTTCTTTTCCGTGCGAAAAATCCTCCGGCAGCGAAACCGTACAGCACTTGTCCTCCTCACGAGCTGCACTCTTTATTTTGTCTACCTGATGTTCTGGTTCACCTCGCCAGGAGTCACGACTTTTGCAGCCATCCTGTTTGGCCTTGCGGTACGTTTGTCTGAACCTGACTCGTCAGCTACCCTTTCACCATGAACCCGCCCCCCGCCCTCAAGGAATGGGACGCCCAGTGTCAGGCGCTCAGATTGGGCCAGCTTTCGCTCGTGATCCGCAAGGGCGGCATCATGGAAACGCACGACGGCTTCGAGGTGGAGCACCGCCGCTTCCTGCTGTACCCCACCTTCCTGCACCAGAATCCGGCAGAGCTGCGAGAGGGGTTCCAGCCGCTGCTGCGCCCCGACCCCCTGCCCGGCACCCTGACCCTGCCCGCACTGGCCGAGGTG
>JANXWI010000062.1 GCA_025351205.1 Deinococcus sp. | reverse complement strand
GCCGCTGACCCGGGTGCTGGCGTCGGGGCGGCTGGGGTCGCTGCTGCTGTGGGGGCCGCCGGGGGTCGGCAAGACCACGCTGGCGCGGCTGCTGGCGGGCGAGGTGGGCGCACATTTCATCCCTCTCTCGGCGGTGTCGGCGGGCGTGAAGGACGTCCGCGAGGCCGTGTCCGAGGCCGAACGCCTGCGGGGCCGGGGCACGCGCACCATCCTGTTTCTCGACGAGATCCACCGCTTCAACAAGGCCCAGCAGGACGCTCTATTGCCGCACGTCGAATCCGGCCTGCTGACGCTCATCGGCGCGACCACCGAGAACCCCGGCTTCGAGGTCAACCCGGCCCTGCGCAGCCGCGCCCGCACGCTGGTACTTCAGGCGCTCAGCCAGGACGACCTGCTGGGCCTGCTGGGCCGCGCCCTGAGCGACGAGCGCGGTCTGCCGGGCGTGCAGGCCGAACCTGAGGCGCTGGAGCTGCTGGCCCGCATCGCCGACGGAGACGCCCGCCGCGCCCTGAGCACGCTGGAGGTGGCCGCCACCCTTGCCGACCCTGTGACCCCGGAGGCCGTCACGGAAGCCTTCGGGCGGCATCTGCCCAGCATGGACAAGGGCGGCGAGGACTTCTATAACCTGATCTCGGCGCTGCACAAATCGGTGCGCGGCAGCCATCCCGACGCCGCCCTGTACTGGCTGGCCCGCATGGTGGCGGGCGGCGCGGACCCCCTGTACGTAGCCCGCCGGGTGGTGCGGATGGCGTCCGAGGACATCGGGCTGGCCGACCCGCAGGCGCTGCGTGTCTGTCTGGCCGCCAAAGACGCCGTCGAGTTTCTGGGCAGCCCGGAAGGCGACCTGGCTCTGGCGCAGGCGGTGGTGTATCTGGCCCTGGCCCCCAAGAGCAACAGCGTCTACACGGCCTGGAAGAACGCGCTGCAAGCCGCAGACGGTGAGAATCTGGCGGTCCCGGTGCAGCTGCGAAACGCGCCCACGGCGTTCATGCGTGACCAGGGCTACGGCCAGGGCTACGCCTATTACTTCGACGACCCGGAGGGCAGCTTCGCCCAGCGTTATCTGCCTGAAGGGGTCGAGCTGAGCCTGTACACCCCGCGCGGCGAGGGCTGGGAGGGCCGGGCTTCCGAGCGCTGGCGCAAGCTGATGGCCCTGCACGGCGGGCAGGACGTGGGAGAGATTGAAACCGAACCGGCATGACGGCTCACAGTGCGAGCTGCCGGGTGCCTCAACCGTTCGACGTTGAGCGACTGAACGTGTTTTTCCCGGCTGGACCGCGCCACACAACCGTCTGCCATCTTCTGGTCGGGCTGATAGCATGGCGCAAATGACAGCCGTCCAACTTCCAGAACGCAGGTATTTCGGCACCGACGGGGTGCGCAGTGTCGCGGGCGAGTTCCCGCTGACCGCCGCCTGGGTGATGACGCTGGGGGCCGCCGCCGCCGAGGTGCTCAAGGCGCAGCGGGCGGCCTCGCCAGACGGGCCAAAACAGGTCAGCGTGGTGATCGGCAAAGATACGAGGCAGTCGGGCGACATGCTCGAAGCCGCGCTGGCCGCCGGCCTGACCAGCCGGGGCGTGCATGTGGTGCACCTGGGCGTGCTGCCCACCCCCGGCGTGTCGTACCTGACCCGCGCCCTGAAGGCCGACGCGGGCGTGGTGATCAGCGCGTCTCACAATCCGTACCAGGACAACGGCATCAAGTTTTTCGGGGCCAGTGGCAGCAAGCTCAGCGACGAACTCGAACTGGGCATCGAGGCCGCCCTGGACAGTGTGGACAGTCTGGCCCCCATCAGCGGCACCGAGCTGGGCAGCGTCAGCAACCACACCGACGCCGAGCGGCTGTACGTGGCCTACCTGATCAGCCACGCCCCCGACCTGAGCGGCCTGAAAATCGCCATGGACTGTGCCAACGGCGCGGCCTACCGCATCGGGCCGAAGGTCTTCCAGGCGGCGGGCGCGGACCTGTTCGCCGTGTACACCACCCCCGACGGGCGCAACATCAACCGTGACTGCGGCAGCACCCACCTGGATCATCTGTCACGCATCGTCCGGGGCGGCGGCTACGACCTGGGCGTGGCCTTCGACGGCGACGCAGACCGCGCCCTGTTCGTCGATTCGCGCGGCAACACGGTGCACGGTGACCATCTGCTGCTGCTCAACGCCCGCGCGCGCAGTGAAACGGGCGTGGTGACCACCATCATGAGCAACATGGCACTGGAGCTTAAGTTGAGAGACGCGGGCGTACCGCTCACGCGCACGGCTGTGGGGGACCGCTATGTTCACGAGGGCCTGCACGCGGCGGGGCTGCACCTGGGCGGCGAGCAGAGCGGGCACCTGCTGTTTCTGGACGTGTCGCCCACCGGCGACGGCGTGCTGACGGCGCTGCTGAGTCTGGCGGCCATGCGGCAGCTGGGCACCACCCTGGACGCGCTGCACGACGA
>JANXWI010000034.1 GCA_025351205.1 Deinococcus sp. | reverse complement strand
TTCCAGCCGCGCATAGAAGGCCCGCTGCATCCCCGGCAGCCGGATCAGCGACCCCACGAGGCCCACTCCGGCCCGCGCCAGGTCGGCAGAATCTTGCAGGCGGGACGCGCCGGGGGCCGAGATGTCGCGTTCCAGGTCGGGCGGCAGCGCCTCGTTCACGCCCATCATCTGCTCCATCAGCGGGCGGTTGAGCGTGAAGCCCGGCAGCAGCGCCAGCAGCCGGTACCAGTTGGACAGGTTGTAGTAGATGCGCCCCCGGATAAGGCCGATCATGCCGTCGAAACGGGCGGAATGCTCGGCAATTTTCGTGGCCCTTACGCCCAGCAACAGGCAGAACTGCCGGTACACCGCGCCGTAGGCCCGCTGCGCGAAGCTGTAGGTGAGCGGCGTGGTCATGCCGGAGTAGCTCTCGATGATGTTCGAGTTGTCCCAGATGACCGTTTCGCCCGTTTCTGGAATCTGGCTGCCCGCCGCGATGGTGGTGATGGGCCGCGATTGCAGCAGATACAGCCGCCCGCCCTCGAAGGCCCATTCAGTGTCCTGCGGGGAGCTGAAGTGGGCCTCGCAGGCGCGCGCCAGCCGGGCCACCGCCAGCGCCTGAGTGGGCGTGAGCACGTCGCCCTCGGGGGTCGCCACCGCCGTCACCACCTCGCCCGCCACGCGGTAGGTGTCGCCGTCGCGCTCGCCATTCACCAGCGACTCGCCCAGGCCCGGCACGGCGGCGATCACCACCACATTTTCGCCCGTGACCGGATCGGCGCTGAAGGCCACGCCCGCCATTTCCGCCTGCACCATGCGCTGAATCAGGACCGCCGGTGCCGCCGCCGCGTCTGAACTGTCCATGTCCGGGCTGTCCATGCCCCTGCTGCGCCGGTATTCCAGCACCCGCTCAGAGAAAGCCGAACGCCAGACCGTCGCCACCGCTTCCTCGACCCCTGTCGCGGCCACGTTCAGCACCGAGTCGAGCAGCCCGGCAAAGCTGTGGCTCACGCCGTCCTCGCCCGCAGCACTGGAACGCACCGCCAGCAGGGCGTCGTCCGGGCAGAGCTGGCGAATCGCCCGCGCCAGTTCGGTTTGTAGCGCCTGTGGCATCTGAACCTGATCATCTGCCCCGGTCTGCTGAACGCTCGCCGCGAAGGCTTCCGGCGTCAGGGCGAACCAGGCGGGAATGCTGGCCCCGGCGAGGTCGGCGTCCGCGAGGTCGGCCAGTGCCCGCACCTTTCCTCCGAAGCGGGGATGCTGGGCAGCGCTGCCGGTAGCGATGTAGTCGCCAGTCTGGACGGCTGCGCCCACGTCCAGCTCGCCCAGACTCACGCCGCCCCCCGTACCGCGAAGGCCGCGAAGACCACCAGCGCCCACAGCGCCGACACTGGCTCGAACCAGCGGGCTGCGGTGCTCGTGGGAATATTCCGAAAGACGCCTGCCCGCCACACGCTCAGCCCGCCCACCACGGCCAGCAGTGAAAAGGCCAGCCACCCAGGACTGGAAATCAGCGTCAGGGCAGCGGCCACCGCGCCCGCCAGCAGCCACGCCCCCAGCGCCCGTTCACGGCCCCAGTCGGCGGTGTAGGTGCTCACGCCCGCTTCCTCCTGCTCCGGGGCACGCAGCTTGCGCCCAATCTCCAGCACCACCCCGGCGGCAGTGGCGCTGGCCGCCAGCCACAGCACCTCGCGCGGCAGGCCCGCCTTCCAGACCCAGGCGCTGGCGTTCACCTGAATCAGACCGGTAATGGGGGCGTGCGAGAGCATGTACAGCAGCGGTCTGGCCTTGAGCCACGCTGGCACGAAGAATTCACGCTCCATGAGAAGCATGAAGACCCAGCAGGCCAGCAGCGGCCACAGCGCCTGCGGGGCGAACAGCACGGTTAACAGCAGCTGCGCGGCCAGCACCAGCCACCCGGCCTGCGCCAGGTCGCGTAGCCCCAGCAGTCCGCGCGGCACCGGGCGGTACGGGCGAAATCTGGCGTCGTCCTCGTAGTCCTTGTGCTCGTCCAGCACCCGCAGCTGAAAGAACAGCCCGAGTGTCACCGCCCCGCAGCCCAGCCACAGCAGGGGCGGAGGCAGCCGGGACTCGTGCTGCACGCCCAGCGTGCCCGCCAGCGCACACAAGCAGGTGACGAGCACCAGGGGCAGGTGTCTGGACAACGGAAAGCGTTCGGCCTGATAGGTCGTCCAGCGCTTGAGCATGCTGCAAGCTTAGCCCGGAGACAGGCGCGGCGGTGTGTCAGATGAGGGCGGGTGTTTTCCGGTTAATGAACGGTTCACCGCTGAAAGATGTGCCCCTCGATCTTCGGAACTCTGGCGTGAACTGCGCTGACAGGGCGTTTGGAGAATTCATAGACGTGGACCACAGATCGGCCCCGCCGACCCGTCTTCACCTCGCGCCCCGCCGCCGCAGCAGGGTCGCCAGCTTTTCAGGCGTGACGCGGTGATAAGCCTGCCCGCCGATCACCACCACGGGCGCGTCTTCCGGGGCCACCGGATCCTGACTCAACGCCAGTTCGGTGTTGCCGTCGGACGTGACCATGCCAGGGCTGATGCGCAGTTCGTTCCAGACGGTTTCCAGCAGCGCCTCGCGCACATCCCCAGGCAGGCCGCTGATACAGATTTCGATCCGGGTGACAGGCATGAAGGGTTATGGTAACGCACGAAAGGGGCGTGCTGCCCACGCCCTGGCCGTTCAGCTCTGATGCGCCGCGTTCTCCCGCACGGCGTTCTTCAGGCGGTGCAAAATGGCCCCCATTCCGCGCAGCCGCATGGGCGTGATGAGTTCGGACAGCCCCATGTCCATGTAGAACTGGTCGGGCAC
>JANXWI010000031.1 GCA_025351205.1 Deinococcus sp. | reverse complement strand
GCAGGTACATCAGTACTCGTACGGGCCAGTCGTAAAGATCACTCCCTGAATTCCTGCGGCCTCAAGCGCTTCTTTCGCGGCGGCTGAGACGAGAATATGGGAGGCGGACGCCCTGAGCCGGAACGCAGGAGGAAGCCCTTCCAGAGGAATCTTCAAAACCACTTCTGAGAGGCCGCCCACCATTCTCAATTCTTCGTCCAGTCTGGAGTAGGTAGATTTTTCCAGATCGAGAATATCCAAGTGGGAAAATTGAATAAGGACGAAACGGTCTGTGATTCTTCCCAAAGGATAGTCCAGATTGCCGCCGTCGAGCACATCGTCCTCGATCTGCGTCTTGAACACCTGACCGCCCACGCTGCCCACGGATTCCAAAACGTCGAGGAACTTCCGTGAAAAGAGCGGATAATCCGTTTCAGCCATCGGCGCGTCCGTTTTCAGAATCGTCGGGAAAAACCCGGTGAACTGCACCGGCTCGTCTATCTGTATAGGCTCGTCCGTGCGCAGCCAGAACTCCAGAGGGAAGGTGGCCTCTTCCGGCCCGTCCAGTGTGTGAAACAGACTGGTCACCTCCTTGGGATAGACCAGTTCAAACTCGTTTCCACCGAGGTCGGGATTCAGGCGGCTGTGGTCGTGCCTGAGGAAATAGAAGTCACGCTGTTCTCTATTCAAGGGTTTTGTGCCTTCGTCCACGGCCACCACCTGCTCAGGCAGAAGCTGACATCGACCACGCTTGTTTAAAAGGCCACTCCTTGATAGTCAGGGGTGTTCTCGGTCATAGGCATCGATCAACGCGGTTACCGCTTCGTTCAATGGTGCAAAGTTGACCTTTTGAGGCTTGCCCGTGAGCTGAGACAGAAACAACAGGTGTTCACGGAGCTTTACCTTCTCGATCTCGGAGGTAGCAGACGAACCGCCAAGTGCGAACGCGGGCACGAACGCAAGGCATTCGTCGGAGTCGAGCAGTTTGATTCGCTTCATCGCTTTTTTATGCAATTTCCAGTACAGAACACCATTTAAAAGCTCGTCCATCAACAGTGTAGACTCGAAGAAGATTTCAGCACTCGTATCAATTTTCGATATAATGCCATCTTCTATCATAAAATGATTACAACAGTTATTTTCCCAGGTGAACAAATCTCTAAAAGACGTCCGAAGAATAATTATCGCATCTTTCGATATAAGTTTTGTATCTTTTAAGTATGTGAATTCATCAGGATTTGTCAATGAGAAGAAGGAATCAGCGGTCGTGAAAAATCCGAATTCTCTATAGACTGATATGAGATATTCAGGCAAACGTGACTCGAAGCGCTGGAGAAATTCAGCACTGGGTTTTTCACCGGGAATAATTTTGTGCTTTCCCTGAAATCGTTCGAGCATACTCACCTCACTTTCGTCGTCAGGGACGCGTTCATAAAGACGTTCTTACGCAGATCAACGGGAACTTTGACTACTTCCTTATCCAACTCAAGAGTTTTAGCTTTTCAATTGCTTAATTAGACAGTAATCTGCTAAACTTTTAAGAGTCCTTTATTATTAATTAAATCATAAATACCAGCCTGCAAATCATATAGATATTCCAACATTAGCTCTGACAAACTTGAAAATAATACCTCACGAAGAACTGTTTCATGCCACCAGACGATTATCTGTCCAACTTTGCCATGAGTATCAGGGTCTAGATCAATACACAATAGATCACCGACGCCGTTAGATGCCATAGGTATCCAATTGATATTCCACAACATTGACTTGACAGGCCCCCGAGTCTCAGCCTCATCGCTCGGGTAAATATCGTCCTCAGCCCATTCTACCACCAAATCCTCATTCATAATCTTAATGTTCTTTTTGATGTGTTGCACGCTTAACAAGCGCCAGGGGCTTGAAAATGCTAAGTCATAGCTTTTTTGTCCGTCATGCATTTCATATAGCTCATACATATCTTTTAACTTGTTATTGGTCACGTCTTTTAAAAACTCTAAGTCTTCTACCGAGCAGGGCGAATTAAAGTCTAACAATACAACTGGAAACTGGTCATTTAATATCTTTTCAATTTTAAGCCAAGTTTCTTTCATAAACTCTGATTGTCTTATCGCTCCTTGAGTTCTACAAGTTGTGAAAGGAATGCGAGGTGTGCATCCATTTGGAATTTCCTGACGCTACTGACGTCCTCGTCATTGCCACCCAATGCGATGGCAGGTTCAAAACCGAAAATCTCGCCACGGTTGAGCACGCCAAACTTTTGAACACATTTCGCATCAAATTCAAGATCGAATGCTCCTTCCAAGTAGTCCTCTCTCTTTAACAAAATCTCGAACAAAAGCTCAAAATTTAACGCATCTTCTCGGTACCAACCGTAGACAGGAGATAGATAATAAATTTGCTTTAAATCCGTGAAAATAACATTTCCAAAAGAAGAAATGATCAGAGGATAGACAATTCTCTCGGGAAAGAAAAAATTCAGAATCGATTTTTTGTGAATCGGGTTACACACATACAGCAACCCATCCGAGAATCGCCCCTCACCGTATTCGCTCCAGAATTCAATCAACAGGTCAACGAGTAGATGTGGAGCTGCATTTTCTTTAAATATCTGAACACATTCTTCATCTATTCTGTCAAATTTCTCAAAGACAGGATGTCTTTTCGAAAAAGCCGGAAACACATGGCTTGATGCGGTAGTCATGCTTACCGACTCCTTAAACGCGTGTTTATTTTCAAGTCGGGTCGAAGAACATTTGGAATCATTGCAACCTCGCGGTCTATAAGATGTACGCGCTCCTTCCATTGCGATCCAATGGATGAGTTTACATCTTTGTCGCCTAAGCCAGTGATGCCACTCGCGTGCCCCCCGGAGCTTTGGTCCGGATTGTGGAGGGCCGCTTGCTGACTCCAAAGTTTCTCGGCGAGTGACTCCGCTTGAGCCGCAGAGATACGCGGAGTGATCGCTACATCTTGTAATTCACGTAGATTGGCTGCGCTTAAAATCTTTTGTAGTTCAACCGTCAACGTTTGCTGATATGGGCGTGTTTGAATTTCGAGTGCTTTCTGTTGTATCCACAAAGGTTTTTGCGTTTTTCGATAAGCCTGTTGCTCCTTGTTGGATCGTCCTATATTCAGAAAACTTGAGCGGTTGACAAACCACTCCGGCACACTCAATTTGTTCAAACCCTCCTGCTGCCCCTCCACCTGCCGCACGAATTCACCCTTATGTCCAGCTTGATTCAAGCTTTCGGGACACAGGAAAGAAATCGTCACCAGCTTCATCCGTTTTACACCATTCGAGTCGGTGACAAAAGCATAATTGACCTCCGGCCCTAATGCATTGCGAATCACTTTCACGACACGGGTCAATGCCTTGCAATCCGACTTCCACATCTCCTCGATCTTGACCGCGTTCACCGTGGTGTTCGTTCCAGATCGTTTCAGGTTTCGCACCGCCCGAGTGGCAATCCCGATCCCCTGACCGATGTATGGTCCAACTTGCGCCTGTAATCCTTTCTGAACAGCTTCGTCACGCCACCCATCCAATTGCTCCTGAGCAGGTTTCGCAGCACTGGCAATCATTGCCTCGGGCGTCCCACCACGCACCTCAAGCCAGACAGCGTGCGGCTCCTTACCTGCCGTAAAGCCCTCCCGTCCATAGACGCCATCTTTCAAACCGGGCTTGGATGTTGAGCTTGTCCCAGGCCCACTTCCAGCGTTGGGCTTCGCACCCTTCCGCTTGACCAGGCTTCTGAACCACGCGAAGACCTTCTGAATCGCCTTCTCAATGGGCGCTTTGATTTTGTCGAAGATTCCTCTGACCTTCGCTGCGATCCCGTCCAGGTGTGCGATGCGCGCCAGGAAGCCCACCCCCAGGCCCAGCACGCCCACCAGGCTCGAACTGATCTTCGCCACTGCCTCGCCGATATTGCCCGCCGCAATCGCCGCCAGGCTGCCCATGATCGCCTGGAAGGTCCTGGTCAGGTCTTTGATCTTGTCCCAGATGAAGCGCACCGTCTCGTAGAGTTTGACCGCCGCCTGGATGATGCCCGCGCCCGGAATGAACAGGGTGGCCAGCGTTTTGATGCCCTGCGTGATCACAGTGCCAAGCACGTATGATTTGACCCCACCGAGAACGGTTTCCTGCAACGCCGCGCCGTCTTCGTAATGTTTCTTCACCGTGAGCGCGAACCCGTTCTTCTGAATCTCCGTCAGCGCGTCCTTGGCCTCGCCCGCCGCGTTGATCGCTGCCATGCCGCCCGGCACGGCAGCGACCAGCTTGTCCTGAACCTGTTCCGGCGCGTACCCGATGGTCTGGAGGCCCACATGCAGGATGCCGGTGGCGTCCCAGGTCTTCGGCAGGCTGATGTCGCCCATCGTCCCGGTGAACAGGCCCACCACGCTCGTCTGGAGGTGCTGGGGAAGATGATCGGTGAACTCTTTGAACCCCCCGCTGACGGCCCGACCAAAGTTGGAGACGAACGCGCCGGGATTGTTCAGGACCTTCTCGCCGCTTGCACCGATGCTCTGAAGCGTTTCGAGCACGTCCTTGCCGCCGGGCAGTTGCCCGATGGTGGCCTTGACCACCGCAGCGGCACTGCTTTTCACAGCGTCATATACGCCGCCGGTATAGCTGCCCGATTTCACTACGCCGCGTAGCGTCTGCGCGAATGCCACACCCGGCACCCAGATCCAGAAGTCTTTCAGGGTCTTCGCGTCTTTCCAGTTCTCACCGCCCGGATTGGGAATGGCGTCCGGGTTGACGTGATGCAGCACATTCACGTAGAAGCGCAGGTCCTCACCAGGCTTTACGGCCCCCTGGTAAAACTGCTTGGCAATGCCGATGGCGGGTTGCCCGGCGCTGATCTGGTGCAGCACCGCGCCCTTGTCGGGCGCGAGCTTGACGAGGTGCGCGGCGGCGTAGCCACTCCCGCTGCCCGAGGTGACCTTGTACCAGCCACCCTCGACTTCCTCCTGAACGGTGAAGGTGGTGCCCGCCTTGAGGTTGGCGACGACCTTGCCCGTGGCATTGGGCTGGTCG
>JANXWI010000565.1 GCA_025351205.1 Deinococcus sp. | reverse complement strand
GAGAGCTGGGGCATGGCCGCCAGCGCCAAGGAACTCGGCCTGGGCGAGAGCGCCGCCGGCCTGATGCTGTTCCCGGCAGGCACGGCGGCCCCCGGCACGCCGATGCACACGCTCTGGGCGGCAGACACGGTGCTCGACATCGAGGTCACGCCCAACCGCGCCGACGTGCTGAGTGTGCTGGGGCTGGCCCGTGATGTGGCAGCGGCGCTGAAGCTGGAACTGGTGCAGCCCCAGATTGGCCCCGCCGCGACAGACAAGGGGGAAATCGAGATCAGCCTGCCCACACGCGGTCTGACCATCGAGCGCGACCCGTCGCAGAAGTTCCGCATCGGCTGCGATAACTTCGTGGCCCGCACCGTGAGCGGCCTCCAGAACGGCCCCTCTCCGCTGTGGCTCCAGCGCCGCCTGATGCTCTGTGGCTCGCGCACCGTGTCGGCCATCGTGGACGCATCGAACTACGTGATGCTGGAACTGGGCCAGCCCACCGCGCTGTATGACCGCCGCGACGTAATGAATGACCGCATTCTGGTCGGTTTCGGCCTGCGGCTTCTTGCCCAGAACAGCGCCGCTGGCGACGCTTGGGCGCAAGGCGAACACGTCACCGACCTGCTGGGCGGCGTGCATACGGTGGGCGCCGAAGACCTGCTGATCATGGATGGCCGTGAGACCGGCGTGCCCAGCGTGACCGAGGCCTTTGCCACCGGACAGCCGCAGGAAGGCGTATCCGTGCTGGGCATCGCGGGCATCATGGGGGCGCTGCACGGCTCGGTGCGGGCGGACACCTCGGGCGTGGTGATCGAGTCGGCACATTTCGACCCGGTGCTGCTCAGGCGCACCAGCACGCGGCTGGGCCTCAAGACCGACGCGGTGTTCCGCTACGAGCGCGGCACCGACCCACTGCTGCCCGCGCGCGCCGCCGACAGAATCGCCGGGCTGCTGGGCGACTTGGGCGGCACGGTGCATCCGGGGGTCACCCGGGCGGGCGAACCGGCGCTGCCCTCCCCTGTCGTGCTGGACGCCACCTACGCCCGCCGCCTGCTGGGCATGGACATCGCCACGGCTGAGATGTCGGACATCCTGACCCGCCTGGGATGCGAGGTCGCGCCGAACGGCGAGCAGCTGAGCGTCACGCCGCCGTCCTGGCGTATCGACATGCTCTGCCCGGAAGACCTGATCGAGGAGGTGGCCCGCCTGCACGGCTATTCGGCGCTGCCCGAGACCCTGCCGAGCATCCAGACGCACGCCGACAACGCCGGAGCCGAGACGGCCAGCCGCACTCTGCGCGAACTGAAACGGGTGGTGGCCGGGCTGGGCTTTCAGGAGGTGGTGACTTACACCTTCACGAACGACGACGAGGCAGGGCAGGCACGCACCGAGCGCCCCAACGTGCGGCTGCAAAACCCGATGACGGCTGAGCGCACCGGCCTGAGAACCGCGCTGTACCCCAGCCTGCTGCGGGCAGCGGCGCAAGCCGGTAAGGGAGAACGCCTGCTGATCTTCGAGGTCGGGCACATTTTCCCTGCTGCGGGCGAGGCCGAGCGGCTGGGCCTGCTGATGCGCGGGCCACTTGCTCCCGGCGGCTGGCAACCCGGCGTGGCGGGCGGCTACGCGGCCTTCGCGGGGGTTGTTACGGCGCTGGCAGGCGGATTGGGCGCGGGGCTGGAAGTCCGGCAGCTGCACGGCGACGCAGTTCCGGCGGCCCTGCATCCCGGCGTCGCGGGCGAACTGGTCTGGAACGGCACGTCTGCCGGATGGCTGGGCGCGCTGCATCCCGAAATCGCCGCTGCATTTGGCCTGAAAGGCGACACCTATCTGCTGGAGGCCGCACTGCCGCTGCCGGGCCGCCCCTGGGCCTTTCGCGACCCCAGCCGCGCGCCCGTGGCCTGGCGCGATCTGGCCGTGATTGCTCCGCAGACGGTCAGTTACGCCGAGGTGGCCGCACTTCTCAAGGCTCAGGCTGGCCCAGGATTGGAAAGTCTGCAACCCTTCGACGTGTACACGGGCGACTCTATCGAGGCGGGGCGGCGCAGCGTGGCGGTGCGCCTGAGCTTCCGGGGCGAGAAGACCCTGAGCGACGCCGAGGTTGACCCGGTGATGGCTCACCTCATAGATGCGGTTCGGGGGCAGGGCTGGAGCATCCGCGAGAAGTGAAGCGTCGTCTGCTGATCGTCTCCAACGGCGGCGCGGAAGACCTGATCGGGGCCGCCCTGGCGCGCGAACTGCTGAACCTCGTTGATGTTGAGCTGCTGGCCCTGCCGCTGGTCGGGGCGGGTACGGCCTACAGCGGCCTGGCGCGGCTGGCTGGCCCCACGCTCGACCTGCCGTCGGGCGGCTTTCCCTTCGGCAGCCTGAGCAACCTGCGGGCCGATCTGAAGGCCGGGCTGATCGGCACCTCGCTGCGGCAGGGGCTGGCGGCCTGGACAGCAGGCAGGCGGGTGAGCCGGGTAATAGTGGTGGGCGACAGCTTCGCCCTGACGGTGGGCACGCTGGCCGCGCGGCAGG
>JANXWI010000559.1 GCA_025351205.1 Deinococcus sp. | reverse complement strand
CCATCGTCCACGACTCGCACCACCGGGGCCAGATCGCCACGCTGCTGCGGCGGAGCGGCTGGACCAAAGAGAAGCTGGAAGCACTTGAAGAGGCCACCTGGCCTGTCTGGAGAGCGTGAAGTGAATGTGGTGAGCGGTTTGGATCCAGTCGTCGAAGCATTCCGCCGAAATGGGCGCGTGAATGCTGCTCTTCTAAATGCCGTGACCGAGGCTGACTTCGGCCTCTCGGATGGGCAGGGCGGCATGAGCGTCGGACAGCACCTTGAGCATCTGGTGGGAGTGCGAAAATATTATCTGAACCGCGTAGGGTCAAAGTTTGCAGACCAGATCACGTTCCAGACCGAAGAGGGCGATCAGCAGTTCTGGACTGTCACCCTCGATATCGAGCAGCTCAGACAGGCCTTTGCTCAAGCCGATGCAGGCGTGCTGAGTGCCGTGCAGGACGCCATGCACGGCGGAAAAGAGTTTTTGAACTTCTTTGCCTCGAATCCTGTACAGATGTTGACGTTGACGTTGGTGCACGACGCCAATCACCGGGGTCAGATCACCACGTTACTCCGGCAGGGCGGACGTTCAGAAGAGCAGATGAGTCAACTGGCTGCGGCGACGTGGCCCGTCTGGAGGGAATGAGTGAGCTATTTCGACGATAAGCAACCCCTGGTAGCAGACATCTTCAGCCGCTACCCTTCAACGCCTCAAGGTAAGCGGTCTGCTTTGATGCCGCTACTGCGCGAGGTGCAGAACGCTCACGGCCACGTCTCCGACCCTCACATGGCCGAGATCGCCGCCCTGATCGGCAGCACCGCCACCGAGGTCCGCAGCGTCATGAGCTTTTACAGCACCTACAGCACCGTGCCCACCGGCAAATACCACCTTCAGGTGTGCAGCACGCTGATGTGCTCGCTGGCCGGGGCCGACGAACTGTGGGACGAACTGGTCGAACAGCTCGACGTGCAGCCAGGCGAGCTGTCGCCGGACAAGCTGTTCAGCGTGCAAAAAGTGGAGTGTCTGGGCAGCTGCGGCACCGCGCCCGTGGTGCAACTCAATGACTCTGGCTACTACGAGAACGTGACCCGCCGCAAATGCCACGAGCTGATCGCCCTGATGAAAGGCGGCATCACGCCCAGGCTCGACAACCCCGTTCCAGTCACGGTCAACGCCTCCGGCCTTCAGGTCACGGCGGCGGGGGAGACGGTGGGTGCGGGCATCGGCAGCTTACATCAAGTAGGAGGTTCATCATGACCGCAACCCAGCCCCGCCCCATCACCAGCGGGCGAGATTCCCGCTTCGCCCCCACGTTGTACGCCCACGTCGGTCAGCCCGAGTCGCACACGCTGGCCTTCTACCACCAGAACGGCGGCTACACCGCGCTGGAACGGGCCTTCAGGGTCGGCAATGACGCGGTGATCGACGAGGTGAAAAAGTCGGGCCTGCGCGGGCGTGGCGGCGCGGGTTTCGCCACCGGCCTCAAATGGTCGTTTATGCCGCTCAACGACGGCAAACCGCACTACATCGTCTGCAACGCCGACGAGTCGGAACCCGGCAGCTTCAAGGACCGCTACCTGCTGTCGGAAGACCCTCATCAGCTGATCGAGGGCATGCTCATCGCGGCGTTTGCCATGCGGGCCAGCCTGGGGTACATCTACATCCGGGGCGAGTACGTGCTGGCCGCCGAGCGCTGCCAGGCCGCCATCGAGGAGGCGCGGGCGGCGGGGCTGCTGGGCCAGAACATTCTGGGGTCGGGCTTCGACTTCGACCTGCACGTTCACCGGGGCGCCGGGGCCTACATCTGCGGCGAGGAAACCGCCCTGATGAACAGCCTGGAGGGCCTGCGGGCCAATCCGCGCCTCAAGCCACCCTTCCCGGCGGCGGCGGGGCTGTACGGGCTGCCCACCACCATCAACAACGTCGAGACCTACTGCGCGGCCACCCAGATCATGCGCTTCGGTTGGGAATGGCACGCGGGCATGGGCACGGAAAAATCGCGCGGCATGAAGCTGTTCCAGATTTCCGGCCCCGTCGCCCGGCCCGGCGTCTACGAACTGCCGCTGGGCACCACCTTCCGCGAGCTGATCTACGACTGGGCGGGCGGGCCGACTGAAGAGATCAAGGCGATCATCCCCGGCGGGTCGAGCTGCCCGATGATGCCCTGGAACGATAAGATTCTCGACACCGGCATGGATTACGAGTCGGTGGCCGCCGCTGGCAGCATGCTGGGCACGGGCGGTGTGACGCTTATTCCCAAAGCCGACTGCATCGTGAACGCCACCTGGAATCTGGTGCGCTTCTACGCCCACGAGAGCTGCGGCAAATGTACGCCCTGCCGCGAGGGCATCAGCGGCTGGATGACCCGCATGTACGAGAAGCAGCTGCGCGGCGGCGGCAAACCCGGAGATGTGGAACTGATTCTGGACATGTCTGACAACATCGGTGGCAAGAGCTTCTGCGCCCTGGCTGACGCCTGTTTAGGCCCGGTGATGAGCAGCATCAAGCTGTTCCGCGAAGAGTATGACGCGCTGGCCGAGACTGG
>JANXWI010000533.1 GCA_025351205.1 Deinococcus sp. | reverse complement strand
GCTGCCGGCCATCGGTATCGCGGGCATGGACCGGGCCTTGCAGGCCAACGTGATCGCCAAGAGCGGCAAGGCCGTCGAGGTGGCCGGAGACATCGACATCCTGCTGCTCGACAAGACGGGCACCATCACCATCGGAGACCGGCAGGCCACGCGCTTCCTGCCGCTGCCGGGCGTGAGTGAACAGGAACTGGCCCGCGCCGCCATGCTCTCCAGCCTGGCCGACCCCACGCCGGAAGGCAGGAGCATCGTGGTGCTGGCAAAATCGCTGGGCGTGGACGTGCAGTCCCCTGAGGGCGCGGAGTTCATCGAGTTCACGGCCCAGACCCGCATGAGCGGGATTGATGCCGGTGGCGTCAGCATCCGCAAAGGCGCGGCCAGCCGGATTGCGGCCCTGGCTGCCGAGCGTGGCGGAAGCGTGCCCGCCGAACTCCAGGCTCGCGTGGACGAAGTGGCCCGCTCCGGTGCCACGCCGCTGTCGGTGATTCAGGACAACCGTGTTCTCGGCGTGGTGGCGCTGTCCGACATCATCAAGCCGGGCATCCGCGAACGCTTCGAGCAGCTGCGCCGGATGGGGCTGCGCACGGTCATGATCACCGGCGACAACCCGCTGACCGCCGCCGCCATCGCCGCCGAGGCGGGCGTGGACGGCTTTCTGGCCGAGGCGACGCCCGAAGACAAGCTGCGGATGATCCGTGACGAGCAGAGTTCGGGCAAGCTGGTCGCCATGATGGGCGACGGCACCAACGACGCTCCGGCACTGGCCCAGGCCGACGTGGGGCTGGCCATGAACTCCGGCACCCAGGCGGCCAAGGAAGCGGGCAACATGGTGGACCTCGACAGCGATCCGACTAAGCTGCTGGAGGTTGTCGAGATCGGCAAACAGCTGCTGATCACTCGCGGCGCACTGACCACCTTCAGCATTGCTAACGACGTCGCCAAGTATTTCGCCATCCTGCCCGCCCTGTTCGTGGCCGCGTTTCCAGCTCTGGGCGTGCTGAACATCATGCACCTGACCAGCAGCGCCAGTGCCATCCTGAGCGCCGTGATCTTCAACGCGCTGATTATCCCGGCCCTGATTCCTCTGGCTCTCAGAGGCGTGAAGTACACCCCCGGCAGCGCCGACAGCCTGCTGGCCCGCAACCTGCTCATCTATGGCCTGGGCGGCATCGTGTTGCCGTTCATCGGGATCAAGGCGATTGACCTTGTGTTGAGCGTGCTGCGGCTGGTTTAAGGGCAATCGCTGGCGCTCACTCCCCTCACCCCGCTGCTTCGCAGCGCCCCTCTCCCGCCGGGGGCGAGGGGGAACGGCTAAGCCCTTCGCCGTTGGCCCCTCCCCCTTGAGGGGGGAGGCTGGGAGGGGGTGAACAGGCCAAGCACCCGAAGCAACCCATCTCAAGGAGTCCCACCATGACCACTCTCAACGAACCCGTCCAGCCCGCTACACCCGACACCTCGCACCTCGACTCCGGCGGCGGCAGCCTGCGGACCTGGCTCGCCTTCACCGCTCTGACCTTCGTGCTCGGCGGCGTGCTGTACCCCGTCGTGACCACGCTTATTTCAGGCGCAGTTTTCCCGGCGCAGGCCAACGGCAGCCTGATCACCCAGAATGGCAGGGTGGTCGGCAGCGTGCTGGTCGGGCAGCCGTTCAGCGGCGAACAATACTTCATTGGACGACCCAGCGCTGCTGGAAGCGGCTACAACCCCACGGCGGCCAGCGGCAGCAATCTGGCGGCGAGCAACCCGGCGCTGCGGCAGCGTGTCCAGGCCGACTCGGCGGCCATCGCAGAACGTGAAGGCGTGACCCCGGCGCAGATTCCCGCCGACCTCGTCACGGCCTCTGGCAGCGGTCTCGACCCCCACATCTCGCCCCAGGGTGCGGCCATCCAGGTGGCCCGCGTGGCGAGGGTGCGCAATCTCAGTGCGGCACAGGTGCGCCGGGCCGTTGCCGCCGCCACCGAAGCGGCGGGCCTGATCGGGCAGGACCGGGTAAACGTGCTGCGGCTGAACCTGGCGCTGGATGGCGTTCAGACCGCAAAATGAGGCAGGGGAGAGGGCGTCTGTCCTCTGCGAGGCGAACTTGACGAATCGGCAGATGGAACTTTTCCGGGGGCAGCTGGCAGCCCTGCGGCCACGCCTGTCTGTGGCGTGGTGATGCCCGAACGCCTCCACCTGTCCGGTCATGACGCCCCGAAACGCGGCCATCACAAGGTCTACGTGGGCATGGCGGCGGGGGTGGGCAAGACCACGCGGGCGCTGAACGACCTGCGCGACCACCTCGAAGCGGGAGAGGACGTGCTGATCGGCCTGCTGGAAACGCATAGCCGGGCCGGGACCATCACGGCGGCGGCGGGGTTGCCTGCCTGGCCCCGGCAGATGGTGGAACGCGGCGGCGCGTCACTGGGCGAACTCGACGTGGCGGGCCTGCTGGAACGCCGCCCGGCGCTGGTGCTGATCGACGAGCTGGCCCACACCAACCTTCCGGGGTCGGCCTCGGTGCTCGCCGGGCGTGAGAAACGCTGGCAGGACGTGGAGGCGCTGCTGGCCGCCGGAATCGACGTGCTTTCCACCGTCAACGTGCAGCACCTCGAGAGCCTGAACGACACCGTGAGTCGCCTGACCGGCATCCGGGTACGTGAACGCCTGCCCGATCACGTGCTGGAGAGCGCCGACGAGCTGGTGTTGGTGGACGTGACGCCCACCGACCTGCGGGCCAGATTGCAGGCGGGCAAGATCTACAGCCCCGACAAGGTCGATCAGTCGCTCAGCAACTTCTTCACCACCCAGAACCTGACCGCCCTGCGCGAACTCGCCCTGCGCCAGATCGCCAACGTGGTCGAGGAGGAGGCCCCCACCGGGCTGCCGGGCGTCAGAGAGCGGGTGATGGTCGCCATCGCCGCTGAGGAAATGGCCGCCAGACTGATCCGGCGGGGCGGCAGACTGGCCGAGCGACTGGACGCCGAGCTGCGGGTGGTCAGCGTGCGCCCGGCCCAGATGAGCAGCGGCGCGGCGCGTTTTCTCGACACCTACCGCGCCCTGAGCACTGCGCTGGGCGGCAGCTTCACCATGCTGGACGATCAGGGCGGCGTGGCCCGTACCCTGGTGGCCTACGCCCGCGAGCAGCACGTCACGCAGATCGTGGTGGGCGAGTCGAGCCGCAGCCGCTTAGAGGAATTTCTGCGCGGCAACATCATCGCCTTTCTGCTGCGCGAGACGAGGAATGTAGACGTGTACGTGATCAGCCGGGACTGAACAGGACAAGTCGTGTAAGCCTTTCGTACCGAGCACCAAAGCCAATTTGGACGAACGTTTCTCCCTCGCCCCCTGCGGGAGAGGGTCGGGGAGAGGGGTGAACGGGCCGGGCATCCGAACCAGTGCTGACTCCAGAATGCCTGCTCTCCGGGTCACACCGGAAGTTCGGCTCAGCTCGCTCAAGCGTTCAGGGCTACCGCAAAGTCGGGACCAGATGTCTGGATTCTTGATAAATGCAAGGTTTTTGCTTGAGCCGGTCAAGCAGTGCACCGATGGATAGCTTGTCTCCTCGACCACCCCTCACTGGTGACTTTTCGAATGCACAGTAGATTTGGACTTTGCGGTCGCCCTACTCAAGCGTTCCCCAGCTCCCCTTCCTCCCGCCCCGCCTTGCTACCATGTCTGGATGCAGCTTCTCCTCGACCTCCACCCTGACGCCTATCCCCTCAGCGGGTACCGACGCAGGCAACTGCTGGAGTGGGTGTTCGTGCATGGTGCTGCCAACTTCGAGGCCATGAGCAACCTGCCCGCCGGCCTGCGAGACGAGCTGAGCCAGGACTACACCCTCGAACCCTTCTCCAAAATTGAGACCTTCCGCAGCAGCGACGACAGCGTGAAGTACCTGTTCACCCTGCCCGACAACCGCCAGATGGAAGCGGTGTACATGCCGTACCTGGACCGCAAGACCATCTGTGTTTCGACCATGGTCGGCTGCCCGGCGAAGTGCGCCTTCTGCGCCACCGGGGCGCTGGGCTTCGGGCGCAACCTCACGGCGGGCGAGGTGGTGGGTCAGATTCTGGCGGTGGCGCGCGGCGAGGGCCTGTCGCCCCGCGACCTGCGAAACCTGGTGTTCATGGGCATGGGCGAGCCGCTGCTGAATTACGACGCCACCATCCTGGCCGCCCGTATCCTGTTGCACCCCCAGGCCCTGGGCATGAGCAAGCGCCGCGTGACGCTCAGCACCGTGGGGCTGCCCAAAGGCATCCGCAGATTGGCCGGGGAAGACGACCTGGGCATCAAGCTGGCGATCAGCATCCACGCCCCCGACGAGGAGACGAGGCAGCGCATCATTCCCACCGCGCACGCCAACTCGATTGCCGAGATCATGGATTCGGCCCGCGAGTATCAGCAGGTCACGGGCCGCCGAGTGACCTTCGAGTACGCCATGCTGCGCGGCGTGAACGACAGCGTGTGGCAGGCCGAGCTGCTGGCCGACCTGCTGCGCGGGCTGGTGAGCCACGTCAACCTGATTCCCATGAATCCCTGGGAAGGCAGCGGCTTCGAGGAGAGTACGGAGCAGGAGTTGCAGGCCTTCTACGACGCGCTGGAGGCCAGAGGCGTCGAGGTCAGCGTGCGCCGCTCGCGTGGCCGCGACGCCGGGGCCGCTTGTGGTCAGCTGGCCCTCAAGCAGCCGGGCGCGGTGCAGGCCGGAGCATAAATTCCAGAAATCCAGATCAGAATCCTCCGGCTGGCAAGGGTCGAGCTTCCTTCCACGGCTCCCCTTCATGGCCTTCCTGCGCCCCTC
>JANXWI010000518.1 GCA_025351205.1 Deinococcus sp. | reverse complement strand
GCCCGGCATCCGGGCATCGTGTTTACCCGTGACCGGCTGCTCGAGCGGGTCTGGGGACCGGAATTCATCGGCACCGAACGGGTGGTGGACGTCAACATCCAGACCCTCCGGCGCAAGCTGGGCGACGACCCGGAGGCTCCGAGGTTTATCGAGACGGTCCGCGGCGTTGGCTACCGGTTCCGGGGAGAATGAACTATGCGCCTCCTGCCACGCCTGTTCCTGTCGCACGCACTGGTGGTGGTGCTGACCGTGCTGGCCCTGCTGGTGCTGGCCGAGCTGCTGGCGCCGACGTTCATCCAGCATCACGTCGACCAGATGGTCAACCTGATCGGACCGGCCGGCCGCTCCCTCCGGGGCGACCTCAGCCGCGGCATGCGGAACACCTTTACCGGGGCATTACTGCTTTCGGCGGCCTTCGCGCTGGTGGTGGCGTTCATCACCGCGTTCCTAGCCTCGCAGCGGCTGGTGCGGACGATCCGGCAGCTGAGCGCCGGGAGTCAGGCCATCGCGGCCGGGGAGTACCAGAAGCGCCTGCCTGACCACGGGACCGACGAGCTGGCGGAACTGGCCCGGAACTTCAACCGGATGGCGGAGGTGCTTGCTCAGGTGGAGGCGAGCCGGGTCGCGCTGATCACCAACGTAGCGCACGAGCTCCGTACGCCGCTCACCGCCCTGCAGGGCTACGCTGAGGCGCTGAACGACGGTGTGATGCCTGCCAACCACGCGGCAACCTCGATCCTGCGGGAGACCCGGGCCATGGAGCGTCTGACCAGCGACCTCAGCCTGGTGTCCAGGGTCGAGGCCGGGCGCATCGAGCTGCACCTGCAGGACCTGGACGTCAGCACTGTGCTGACCGCGGCTGAAGAACGGTTCCAGCCGCTGGCCGAGCGTCGGGACATTACGCTCAAGATTGAGCGGCCAAGCACGAAGACGCTGGTTCACGCGGATCAGGAACGGACCGCGCAGGTGCTGGCGAACCTGGTCTCGAACGCCCTGAACTACTCGCCAGCCGGAAGCACGGTAATGCTTTCCGCGCTTCCTGAGGGTGGCGAGGTCGCGATCCTGGTCCGGGATCAGGGCCCTGGGCTGGACGAAGAGCAGCGGGAGCGGATCTTCGAGCGGTTCTACCGGGTCGACGCCTCCAGGTCCCGGCTGGGCGGCGGTACCGGGGTAGGGCTGACCATCGCCCGTGGCCTCGCGCGAGCGATGGGGGGGGACGTTCAGGTCACCTCCGAGCCGAATACAGGCAGTGTGTTCCGGTTCAGCCTGCCGATTCCGGAACGCTCCCGGACGTCCTTGCGGCGTACTTCGTCAGCATAAGGAACCGGTAGCAACAATTACCTGCCCGAAGACCGCATGCCTGACTCGGGTACAATTGTGCCTTCTCGCGAAGGATCGGAGGACGCCAGAGGCTGGTTGCGAGCCGGTTCAGGAGCAGCGCCGTCCGCACACTTCTAAGCGCACACGGTATTTGGCCCTCACGAGAACACCTGGACACTGGTCTCCCTCATTGCAGCCTCGTCCTCAGGCCGCCATTGAACGGCAGCTTTCGGCGCACCTCCGACAGGCCTCCGCACATTGCCGGCAGTGGTCATGGTGCGCAGCGTGCTTCTCGCACTCCTCCGCGCAGCGTTCACAGGCCTCGGCACACAGCTGGCAGGCCTGCGGGTGCAGGTCGCTGCCGCGCATCAGCAGCCGGGCGGTAAAGGCACAGGCATCCGCGCAGTCGCGGTCGAGGCGGACGCACCCGGCCATCATCTTGACGTCGTCCTCGGCCAGGCAGGCGGTGGCACAGTGTTCGCAGGCGGCCAGGCAGCTCAGGCACGCGTCGATGCAGGCCTGCAGTTCGGGACTGATGTTCATCTGATCCTCCGTGGTGAGGGCGTCAGCATAAGAGCCAGCGTGTCAAGATTCTGTAAAACCGGGCCGTTGATGAAGATCCTGGCAAGAACCTTGTCCATACCCTTCAATTCGCAAAACTGTTGAAAGGCGCGCGTCCACATCTCAAGGTATGGGTGAGGTCCAGGACCGTCTGGTGGGCGGAAGGCTACTGGCCACGCAGCGGCGGAAACCGGAACGAATTCTGGTTTCCGCCGCTTCCTGCGACAGTTCAGGGACGTAGCGTGTCGGCCAGCCGGTTGAGCAGTTCCACGCCCTGCTCGTACCCAGGCCGCATGAAGACCATGCCGAAGGTGATCCAGTCCTGCACTGCCGCCACTTCCTGGCCGCCGTCGTTCATCTTCAGGTGCGGGTAGGCGCCGTATTCCACGAAGCAGTCGAACTCCGCCGCCAGTGCCTCCAGCGCCCGAGTGTTCTCGTCGGTCCAGGTCAAGACGTACGGCAGGGCGAAGCAGGGCTTCCCACAGGAGCCGCCCAGGCCGACCAGCGGCAGGCCGGCTGCGGTGGGCGTCTCGGCCCGGGTGAGGGTCCGTTCGAGGAAGGCGAGGCGGTCGAGGGCGAGGTCCTTGCTGGGGAGCTTCTGGGCAGCGACCCAGGGTCCGACGATGAGTTTGGTCATGCGGGTCTTCCTTTGGCGATCGGGGTAGGAAGCAGGTGAGTGGGCCGGATGGCCGGGCCGGGCCCGACCGGAGGTTTGAAGCCCCGCAGCCGCAGGGCGTTGCTGAGCACGAACACGCTCGACAGGCCCATCGCGGCGGCGGCCAGCACCGGGCTGAGCCGCCAGCCGAGCAGGGGAATGAGCACCCCTGCGGCCACCGGGATCAGGACGATGTTGTACGCGAACGCCCAGAACAGGTTCAGGCGGATGTTCCGCAAGGTGGTGCGGCTCAGTGCGATGGCGTTGGGCACACCGCGCAGGTCACCGCTCATCAGGATCACGTCGGCCGTTTCCACTGCAACGTCCGTGCCGGTGCCGATGGCCAGGCCCACGTCCGCGAGGGCCAGCGCTGGCGCGTCATTGATGCCGTCGCCCACGAA
>JANXWI010000478.1 GCA_025351205.1 Deinococcus sp. | reverse complement strand
GGGCCGCAGCTGGGCGGGGTGCTGGTGCGCGGCTGGCTCGCCACCCTGGACGACACCGATGATCTTTCTCACCATTCGCTGTACGGTGGCCTGTACGCCCGCTTTTACAGAGGCGTGGGTTCGACCCGCAGCATCGACGTGGGCCGGGCCGAACTGGTGTTCCGGCAGATGCTGCGCGGCGCGGGCGTGGACCTCAGACTGAACACGGCGCTGGCACTCACAGAAACGACCGCACTCACAGAAACGACCGCACTCACAGAAACGACCACAGTCGCCGGGCGGGCCGACAGTGGGGCCGTGCAGGTCGGCGGCGGCCTGCTGCGGTCCATCCTGGTGCGGCGCGGCCAGGATACGCGGCTGCTCAGGGCCGGGCAGTTCATTGACGCCAGCGACACCGCCGACCTCGCGGCGGCGGCTGGGGCCGGATTCACCAGCGGACGTGAGGACGGCGGGCTGGACCACAGGCAGATGGCGGCCACGCTGGTGCTGCGGCTGGGCAGCGTGCCGTGGCGCAAAGTCCAGCGCGCCCTGAGCGACGCCTACCGCCAGAACCACGACCTGATCGGCTTCGACAACCAGGGAGCCTACGGTTTCGGTGACCCGAGCGCTGGCTTCAGCCCTGCCTCGGCCCGGCTGAAGCTGCGCGGCCTGAACATCGCCCGCCAGCACGACCAGACGCTGCTGATCAACGCCCTGCTGATCGCCGGGGTGGACGGTACCAGTCAGGGCAGCGTGGCCGCAGGACGCGAACTCGCGGTGGCCGAGGCGAGGCGCGTGGTGGACTACCTGCGCCGCGCCGATCCGGCCACCTTCGGGCAGGCCACGCTGGCCGGGGTGGCCCCGGAGCTGTACCTGCGCGAGACCCGGCATCTGATTGGCCGCGCCCGGCTGCACGCCGACGACGTGCTGACAGGCCAAAGCGGGCCGGACAGCGTGGCCCTGGGCGGCTACGCGCTGGACGGACAGATCTACGACGCGCGCGAATCGCCGTTCATGCTGGGGTATCCGGCCCCCTACGGCGTGCCCTACGGAACGTTGCTGCCCGCAGGACTGGACAACCTGCTGGTGGTGTCGCAGGCGGCCTCCTTCGACAGCGCGGCGGCCTTCTCGGCGCGGGTGGTGCCGCTCCAGATGGTGCTGGGCGAGGTGGCCGGAACCGCCTGCGGTCTGGCCCGGCGGCTGCATACGTCGCTCGCGGGGCTGGCGGAATCGCCAGGAACTGGACCGTCAGTAGCTGGACTATCAGAAGCTGGACCACCAGCACGGCTCGCCGCGCTCAGAAGCCTGCTGCGGGCACAGGGCGTCCGGGTACCGCCCGAAGCGCAACTGTCGCCGCTGCACAGCGCCTCGCTGGTGACGGCCTCTGCTGCGAGTGCCGGAACCTACGCGTCGCGTCTGCTCAGGCGTGGTCTGCTCGGCGCACCCTACACGGCACACGGGCAGCTGGCCGCCGATCAACCCGTGCTGGCCGCCGATTTTCTGGCGGCCCTGGATCACTGGCTGGTGGCGCGCAGCAGCGACCCGGCGCAGCGCGTGGCGATCAGACAGCTGCGTCAGTGGGCGGGGCGGCGCCCCAACCAGCCGCTGAGCTGGGCCGGGGGCCGCGCCATTTTTGCCTGGCTGCACGAAGACACCTGGGAGTTTCACGGCAAGGCGGCCCTGCTGACCCGTGAACACGCGGCCCGGCTGCTGACCGACATGTTCCCGGCTCCAGACCGCCTCGCGCCCGCGCCTCCCCTGCTTCCTCAAGGCGTGACGGTAAGCCGCACCGGCTGCGCCCTGCCCTGCCGCCGCCTCTGGCTGACAGCAGACTGAGCGGCCTGCTGCCCCTATACGTTTAAAAGTGACCTGAGCTACAGAGCAGCGGGCCGCGTCGCAGGTTTCTTATCAGACCGAGAAGAAATCCGGAAGAACGGATGTAAAGCTGAGTCAGGTCACAATCTCTCGCTCATGTCGATACGTTCCGCCGGCGACTCAGGAGCGTTCTTTCTGCTCAGGGCGGCGCTCCCCGGAACCGTACCGGGGGTGATCGGGTACAGCCGTGCCCGTCGCCTGCCCGCCACACCGTCCCGCCGTTCTCCCCGAATGTCACGGGGCAGGTTGTGTGGTCGGGGCTTCATGAATCGCCCGGATCAGCGCCCCCTCTCAAGGAGGAATGCCATGATGAACCGCCAGACCATTCTGCTGGCCCTGCTGCTGCTGGCGGGTTGCGCCTCTCCGCCTTCCCCGGTGGCTGTGAAAGATGTGAAGGCAGATGAGAGCAGCCTGGAAGCCCAGGCCGTCAGGCCCCTGCCCGCAGGCGGCACGGACCTGCTGGGGGCCGACACCTTCGCGGCTTTTCCGGTGTATTCGAGCGGCACCGTCACCACCGAAGCCATCACCGTCACCGGCAAACCGTTCACCCAGGCGCGGCGGATCACCTCCAGCGGCCCCTTCGAGCAGACGTACAGCGAGCAGATCAGCGCCAGCACCACCGCGCCCATCAGCAGGAACGACGTGCTGCTGATCCAGTTCTGGGCCAGGAGTGTGGGCGGCCCGGCGCAGACCGAATTCGTGTTCGAGTCCAACGACACCTACGCCAAGTCGGTGACGGTGGGCGTACAGCTCAGCCCGCAGTGGAAGCTGTACAGCGTGCCCTTCAAAGCGCAACTGGATTACCCGGCAGGGCAGGGCGGTGCCCGCTTCCGGCTGGGCTACGACAAGCAGAGCTTCGAGCTGGGCGGCGTGGTGCTGAAAAATTACGGGACAGCCGTGCCGATCAGCAGCCTGCCCACCGCCGGATTCACCTACGCCGGGCGCAGCGCTGGCGCTCCCTGGCGCGCGGCAGCCGACGCCCGCATCGAACAGCTGCGCAAGGGCGACGTGACGGTGCGGGTACAGGACGCCCTCGGCAACCCTGTGGCGGGCGCGGCGGTAAAGCTGAAGATGCAGCGCCACGCCTTCCCGTTCGGCAGCGAGGTGGCCGTCGAGCGCCTGTTCGAGAACAGCGCCGACGGCCAGAAGTACCAGGCCATCATTCCCACGCTGTTTAACCGGGTGGTGCTGGGCAACGCGCTGAAGTGGCCGGTCTGGGAGGGCCAGTGGAAGGGCAGCGAGCGGGCCGACGCCCTCAGGGCGCTCGATTTCTTTTCGGCAAAGGGCATTCCGGTGCGCGGCCACAACCTGGTCTGGCCCTGCGAGGACGCCTACTGCCTGCCGGAAGACGTGCCGGGACTGTTTTCAAATCCTGCCGCCCTGAAAGCGCGGATCGACACCCATTTCGCCGATATCCTGGGAGCCACGGCAGGCAAGATTGTCGAGTGGGACGTGATCAACGAACCGAGCGCCAACAAACGCCTCTCGAAGGTGCTGGGTGAGGACGAGATGGCCGCGCAGCTCAGGTTGGCCAAGCAGCTGGCCCCGGACGCCCGCATGGTCATCAACGACTACGGCAACCTCGGCGAGGGCAACCTGGACGGCGAGTTCAAACGCATCCTGCGCCGGATGCAGGCGCTGAACGCCCCGCTGGAGGGCATCGGGCTTCAGGGTCATTTCGGCTACAAGCTGACCCCGCCCGACGAGCTGAACACCCGGCTGGACGGCTTCGGCGAGCTGGGCCTGCCGCTCTCGATCACCGAGTTCGACATCAACGTGACCGACGAGAAATTGCAGGCCGACTACCTGCGCGACTTTATGACCGTCATGTTCGCCAACAAACATGTGGACAGCTTCACCATGTGGGGCTTCTGGCAAGGCCAGCACTGGCTGCCCGACGCCGCGCTGTACCGCACGGACTGGAGCATCAAGCCCAGCGGACAGGCGTTCAAGGACCTGCTGTTCAGCAGGTGGTGGACCAACGCTTCGGGCAGCAGCGGCGCTGACGGGCGCTACCAGGCGCGCGGCTTTTACGGTGACTACAAGCTGAGCGTCACGGTAAATGGCGTGACCACCACGCAGGACATCAGCCTGACGAAGGGCATGGGTGAGGTGGTGGTGAACCTGCCCTGACCAGACCACGCTGACCAAACCACGCTGACCAAACCGCCCGTAGCCTTTCGCCACGGTCTCCAACCACGAGCCGTACCGGTGTGGACACCTTCAGGAGGAACATCATGCTCAACCCTTTCCCTTTTTCTGCTGGCCTGACCCTTTCTTTTCTGACACTGTCCCTCCTGCTGGCGGCCTGTGGCGGCCCGGCGCCCGGTACCGCAACTGCTGGCGTACCTTCTGACGCGTCCTCGCCTGCCGGGGCCTCAGGCGGGGATGCAGGGGCGCTCGAACCCCAGGCTGTGACGCCCCTGCCAGCGGGCGGCACGGACCTGCTGGGAGCCGACAGCTACGCGGCTTTCCAGAGCCCCCCCAGCAGCGCGGTGAAGCTGGAGAACATCACAGTGAGCGGCCTCCCCTTCACCCAGGCCTGGCGCGTGACGGGCCTGGCACCGCTGGAGCAGCCGTACTTCTCGCAGCTCTCGGCCAGAAGCGTGGCGGCGGTGACGAAGGGCGACGTGATGGTGGTGCAGTTCTGGGCGCGGAGCGTGGGCGGCCCGGCCCAGACCGAGTTCGTGCTCGAATCGGGCGACACATACGAACCGTCCACCGTGGTCAGCGTGCAGCTTTCCGCGCAGTGGCGGCTCTACAGCGTACCGTTCAAGGCGCAACTGGACTACGCGGCGGGCAACGGCGCCGCCCGCTTCCGGCTGGGCTACGATAAGCAGAGCTTTGAGCTGGGCGGCGTGGTGCTGAAGAACTACGGCCCCGGAGTGCCCCTGAGCAGCCTGCCCACCGCCGGGTTCACCTACGCCGGGCGCAGCAGAAACGCGGCCTGGCGCGCGGCGGCTGACGCCCGCATCGAACAGCTGCGCAAGGGTGACGTGACGGTCAAGGTGGTGGACCAGAGCGGCAACCCCATTTCCGGCGCGGCGATCCGACTGGAGATGCAGCGCCACGCCTTTCCCTTTGGCAGTTCGGTGACTCCGGCGGACATGTTTGAGGCCAGCCCCGACGGGCAGAAGTATCAGGACATCATTCCCACGCTGTTTAACCGGGTGGTTATCGAAAATGACTTCAAATGGCCCAACTGGGAAGGCTACGGTCGCGCCACAGGGCTTCAGGCGCTCGATTTTTTCGCCTCCAAGGGCATTCCGGTGCGCGGCCACACCCTGGTTTTTCCCTGTGAGCAGGATTACTGCCTGCCGGGCGACGTGCCGGGGCTGTTCTCCAATCCTGCCGCCCTGAAAAACCGGATAGACAAGCATTTTGCCGACATCCTGGGCGCGACCAGAGGCAAGATCGTCGAATGGGACGTCATCAACGAGCCCAGCAGACTCAAACGCATCTCGAAGGTGCTGGGCGAGGACGAAATGGCCGCGCAGCTCACCCTCGCCAAGAAACTCGACCCCGGCGCCCGAATGGTCATCAACGACGCCAACAACCTCGGCGAGGGCAACTCGGACGTGGAGTTCAAGCGTATTCTGCGGCGGATGCAGGCACTGAACGCCCCGCTTGAGGGCATCGGACTCCAGAGCCACTTCGGTTACAAATTGACCCCGCCCGAAGAACTGAACACCCGACTGGACGGCTTCGGCGAGCTGGGCCTGCCCCTGACCATCACCGAGTTCGACGTCAACGTGACCGACGACAGGCTCCAGGCCGATTACCTGCGCGATTTCATGACCGTCATGTTTTCAAATAAAAATGTCTCCAGTTTTATGATGTGGGGCTTCTGGGAAGGCAACCACTGGCTGCCCAACGCCGCGCTGTACCGCACAGACTGGAGCATCAAACCCAACGGCCAGGCCTTCAATGATCTGGTATTCGGCAGATGGTGGACCAAGGCTTCGGGCAGCAGTGACGGAAGCGGCCTGTACCGCACGCGCGGCTTTTACGGTGACTACAAGCTGAGCGTCACGGTAAATGGCGTGACCACCACGCAGGACATCAGCCTGGCCAAAGGGATGGGCGAGATCGTGGTGAATCGGTAGGGCGTCTGGCCTCGGATTCCGGCCAATCTGTCCTGTTTTGGGAACTGCGCCAGCAATCTAACTCCGCTCAGAACCTGTATTCTCCTCCCTCTTCCGTTCTCGGGCAGAACAGCGCGGTTTCCTGGTCAGAACGGACGCGTCTTTTGGTCAGAACAGCGCCACTGGCGACGCTACGCCGCGTGGGCGTGACGATCAGAGCATCACGGTCCAACATCAATCCGCATCACTCGAAGGTCAGGTCGCTTTTCATGCCCTCCTCTTCGTGCCCCGGAACCGGGCAGTAGCTGGTGTAGGTACCGCCGGGCAGGTTCAGACTCAGGGTGGTTTTCTCGCCTGCCTTGAGCCAGCCCGTCGAAACCTCGAACGCCTGGTCACCGATCTTGCCCCTGATGGCCAGCGCGTGCGGGTATTTGCCCGCGTTCATGATCTCGAACTGCACCGGACCCTTGACCTTCATGGCCCCCAGTCCCATGGTCCACTCGCTCAGTCTGACCTGCACCACGGTGGGTTTGGCGGCGGCGCTCCCCTGCGCCAGAACCGGCATGGAGGCCAGGAAAAGTGAACAACCTGCCAGCGCGCCGAGCATCGCTTTGTTGTTCATGGTTCTCCTTGATCACGGTGGACCCCGCCGGTGCGGGACGGAAGGGCTGGCGTCCGAACGGGAATACAGCAACACTGCCCGGGTGAACCCGGTAGGCCGGGCAGACAACCGACAACCGACAAGCAGACAACAGACAAGCAGACGACTTACAATACGCCTTGTGCCTGCTGGATGCCGGGAACTGGTCCCTGGTCAGGCTGGCCCCTGGCGCCGGACGCTGGTCGCAGCGGGGTCGGCTCAGGGCCTGCACCTTCCGCACATTGTGAATTCGGGCCGCAGCTCTCAGAATGATGGGCATGGAGCTTGAACGCCGTCACGCCGCCGCCTTTCTGCTGCTTGTCTCTGTGACCCTCACCGCAGCGCTGGCAGGCGGAGCGGGCGGCCCGCCTGCCCAGCCGCTCCACATAACCCAGCCGCCCGCGCTTCAGCTGAAAGGACGGTTGAACGCGCCCGGCCACGACGCCTCACTGACCGCCCTGAGCACCGACCAGGGCGGAGCGCCGGTGCTGGCCTGGGTCGAACACGGCCCGGCAGGGGGGCGCAGCTTTGACCAGCTGCGCGCCGTCCGCTGGTCCGGGGCGGCCTGGGTTCCGATGGGCGGCGTGCTGAACGAAAACCCGGCCCACAATGCCGCCCAGCTCACCGCGAGCCGTGGGCCGGATGGTCGGCCCTGGCTCGGCTGGTCCGAGGACGCGGGCACGGCGCACGTGGACTCCTATCTGCTCTCGCGCTGGGACGGCCAGCGCTGGAGTGATGCGGGCCGATACGCCGTGCGGCGCAACCTCAGCGACGCCGGGAAATCGCGGGCCTTCGCGGTGACCGCTTCCAACACGCCCTACCTGACCTGGACCAACATCTACTATCCGGGGGCCAGCGCGGGCGTGGTGCAGCCGTTCACCTGGCAAGGAGAGCGCTGGGACGAACAGGCCCCGCCACTGAATCTCAGCATCAAATCGGCGGCTTTTTTTCCGGCGGCGGCGCGCGGGCCGGGCGGCACCCTCTACACCGCCTGGCTGGAGGGCGACGTGGCGCACAGCAGCGTGTATGTCAAGGGGCTGATACCGGGCGGCGTCTGGACCCCTCTGGGCGGCGCGCTCAACTTCCGGCCCCGCACCTACACCTTCGCGCCGCAGCTCGCGGCTGGGCCGGGGGGCGTGGTGGCCGCCTGGCTGGAAGACCAGGGCGGCATCGACAACCTGTTTGTCAAGCGCTGGACGGAGCAACGCTGGGTCTCGCTGGGAAGGGGTCTGAACGTCTCGGCGGCCCAGCTGGCCCAGCGCCCGAACCTGGCCCTCGACCTGAACGGCAATCCGCTGGTGGCCTGGGTCGAGGGTCAGGACGGGGCGCGGCGGGTCTACGCCAGACGCTGGACCGGACGCGCCTGGACGCTGCTGGGCGGCGGGGCGCTGAACCTGAGGCCACAGAGCGACGCCAGATCGGCCTCGGTCACGGTGGACGGCCAGAACCGTGCCGTGGTCGCGTGGTGTGAGCGGGCGGGGGCCAGCGGCCCCTACGACGTTCAGGTCAGGCGCTTCGGGCCAGGCGGGGCGGGGCCGTGACGCCGGGCGTCGAGATCAGGCCAGAACTCCTGCCAACAGAGAGCAACCCTGCCAACACAGAACGCTGAAAAGGCAGATTGATAAAGTTCATGCCTGCGACGGTTCATGCTCCGCGCCGGGATGGGGGCTACGGTGACTGGGTGAATGACCCCCCCGTGCAGCGTCAACCGATCAATGGGGGGGATTCGGTCAGATTTCCTGGGATGCTCGGCCCGCTGCCCCCTCCCCCCCTCGCTCTGGGGGGCCGCTTTCGTCTCGTGGGAGAAGGGACGGGCAGCTGTGATGGACGGGTGACTTGAGCGCCCCGGCGATGTTCGCCGCGCTTCGGGACCCGCGTTTTGCCCGCCTGTACGCCGCGCAGACCGTCAGCCAGATCGGAGACGCCCTCACCTGGGTAGGGCTGGCGCTGCTGGCCTACCGGCTGACGGGCGGCAAAGACGCCGCCGTGGTGCTGGGAACCGCCCTGACGTTGCGGGTGCTGGCCTTCGTGGTGTTCGGCCCGCTGGCCGGGGTGGTGGCCGACCGCGTCAACCGCAAGTGGTTGCTGGCCGGCTGCGATTTCGGGCGGGTGCTGGCGATCCTGCTGCTGCCCTTCGTGACGGCGGTGTGGCAGATATACGCGCTGATGCTGGTGGTCAACAGCCTGACTGCCTTTTTTACGCCCACCAACCAGGCCACCGTTCCACTGGTGGTCGGGCGGGAAAACAGTGGCCCGGCGTTTGCCCTGTCGAGCGCCACCACGGAACTGATCAACATCGTCGGCCCCGGTCTGGCGGGGGTGCTGGCCGCATTGACAGGCACGGGCAGGCTGTTCTTCGTGGACGCGGCCAGTTTCCTGCTCTCGGGCCTGCTGATCGTGAGTCTTCCGGCCCTGCAAGTGCGGGACACAGGGCAGCTGGGCGAGGTGCAGCCTGAAGTAAAGCAGCCGGGCGAGGCGCGGCGCGGCACCTGGAGCGATATCCGGGACGGCAGCGCCCGGCTGTGGCGCGACCCGCCTATCCGCTTCGCGCTGCTGCTGGAACTGGTTGCCGCCCTGGTCGGCGCGCTGATCCTGGTGAACACCATCGTCCGTGTGCAGGGCGAGCTGAAGCTCGGTGAGGCGGCGTACGGGCTGGTGATGGCCGCCTACGGTCTGGGGGCCACGCTGGCCTCGCTGGCGGTGGGCCTGGCCGGGAAGCGCTGGCCCCGCACGCGCTTTATTCTGCTGGGGGCGCTGCTCACGGGCGCGGCGGTGATGCCCGCCAACGTCGCGCCGCTGCCCGGCCTTCTGGCGCTGTGGCTGCTGGCGGGGGCCGGGCAGAGCTGGGTGAACCTGCCCGCCGAGACCCTGCTGGCCGAACGCACCGAGCAGGCCGCCCAGGGCCGGGTCTATGGCGCCCACTTCGCCTGGAGCCACCTGTGGTACGCCTTT
>JANXWI010000455.1 GCA_025351205.1 Deinococcus sp. | reverse complement strand
CCCAAGATCACCTACGCCCCCACCTCCACCTGCCGAAACATATCGTATCTCTAGGTAAGTATTATTATATTCGCTACTATAGGAAGAACACTTGACATAGACAGGAATGTTCATCGTTAGATGCGAAACATCATTTGTTTTTACGGTCAAAGAGGTTTTAAAATCCTCAAATTTTTTACATACATAAGAGACAGTCAGTCCTACATCTGGATTAGAGAGGCTATCAAGCGATCCAGAGGGTACGTCGATGGTAAGCAGCGGATTTTGATCAATCGTGTACGTGAGCTTCCCACCACCAACATTCCTGATCGGCAATGGCCCTCCGATTTGACCCGGCGTCACACCTTGTATGTAGACGAGGCCAGGTAACGAAGCAGCAGGCGGGGGAATCACAGCTCTGCATGTCACATTCACCGTCACTACACTACTCGCCATCGCCGGATCAACATTCCCCACCGTAGCAGTGGCTTGAAAGGTTCCGGCAGTCGTACATGGGTAGCTGACATTCACTGTCGCCGTCCCTCCAGGCGCAAGGGGGCTGGCAGTGTTGCTCACGCTCAGGCCAGTGCTGCCCGACACGGTGAAGTTGAGCGGGGCGCAGTCGTTGGCCGTGCCGCCAGGGCAGTTGCCAAAGCTGAAGCTGCCCGTGGCCGTGCTGCCCACATTGGCCGAGATGCTCAGGGGGTTGGGCGTGGGGGCGGTCATCTTCGGGCCGATACACGTGACAGAAATGGTGAAGGTTGCGGACTGTGCATATCCGGTCGGGTCAGAAACCGTGTAGTTGAAAGAGTGCGGCCCTGGCGTCTGACACAGATACGAGAAATCGACAGATGCAGCCTGACTGGTTGTAACGCTGCCGGAGGTTGTTGCCAGCGTAGGTAAGTCACTTGCGGGGATAGCCTGCGGGGTAATCTGGACCTGTGGAGCATTCGGTGTTAGAGGCGAGACATACCAGTTTGTACCAATAGGTTGCCCAACAAAATAAGTCAGGGTAATGATGATTCGATCTAACAGCGTCGATCCAACTTTCGCCTTTGCGCCAGCGGGACCGTTGGCATTGAGCTTTGGCTTTTCAAATTTTGAGTAGATTGAGATGACTTCGCCTTGACCCACTAAGTTAACATCAATTTTCCCATTAGCCATAGGTGCTTTGCAATCAGATGTAGTATCAGATTTAATCCATTGTGGACGCTCATAAGTCTTTATTGACGTATATCTCCCCAGTTTTGAATTCCAACTTTTAGGATCAACAACACCAATTATCTCATTATACCAAGTCATACCCTCAATCTTGTCGCTTGTGTTTTCGATATACGTGTATCTTTCACTTTCATTTAATTCTTTTCCATTTATATAAATCGCGTTGTATGCTTTAGACGTTGAGAACTTTAAGGGCTGACCGGTCCTAAAATTAGGAATGGGAGTTGATATCCAGCCCGGTGTTTGCTGATCAAAGGAAAATAAGAGGTCGAGCGCTGAACTTTGATTTTCGAATGATGGATTGCCAATTCTAGTCTCTGATTTGTCTACACTTATCTCGATAGCAATAAGAGCTTTCCTGCCACTGGCAGTGTAACGTGTATAGTAGACATTAGTTGGAGAAACATATGTTTCCATACTTAGGTCTTGTGCAGAGTCGAAGCGGTAAATATAGTAATACTTTACTTTTCCACCAGGTGTTCTAGGTTTGACAAGAATTGCAGGCGCGGGCGCGGGAACGCGCACGGCGATTGGGAGGCCATTAACCTGCAAGTATGGTTGCCATCCATCATTTTTTATAAATGCCACGCCTATGTCTAGAGCCTGTCCACTCGCACCCGACCCTACGCCTCCCATATAGTAATAAATAGCAGGATAGGCATCTTTGTTTCCACCAGTTTTGTATGTAGAAAGTTGGAATTGACTCTCATTTAGAAGCCGCACTTTACTCTTTTGGTAACTAGCCTTTCCAAAAATTGGATCGACTGGATCGACTTGCGATCTTCTATAATCACCAGTTGGACTTATTTTGCAAACGTCAGGTAATCCTAATCCATAAACATCATTAGCATTAATGCTCGTCTCAGTGGGAGATATTACCCTTCCCAATTCATTGCTATAGACACCATCAAGACTTTCCATTGTTTGATCAAGTAGAATTATATCCGTGGTTTGATCAATTTGAATAGAATTAACTTCAGGAATGTTAACTTGGCTACACGACATAATGAGTATTAGCGGTAAAAAACAAATTGTTTAAACTTCATCTTCTTCCCCCGATCAGAGTAATCTGAAAACCTGCCTTGGCTGTATCCTGAATTTCTGCGTTATTTGGCTTTGATGACCAAAGCACAGTATAGAGCGAATTCCCACATTTCATCACTCGATCTGGAAAGTAAAATTTGTGCTTCACGGACATGTACTCTGAAATAGTTCTTGAAGTTATTGGATCGACAGGCTTACAAATTGAGTCCAAAAAATAATTACTTGATATGTTTGTTGGATATAATTCTCTTTCGATAATTTTTTTAGCCTTCAAAAAAAGATTACTCGTAGAGCCAATTCTATCTATCTTTTTAGCTGTTTCAATATCGTATATAACTAATTCTTGGTTAAAACTTCTCCCTGGAGGAATATACAAATAATCGCCTTTTGCTATTCCATATCCTTCTCCCTGGAAGATTAAAAGGGGTATTTTTACTGAATTTCCACTTAAACATTCATTAATTTTCCATACTTCGTCTAAGCTACCTAATTTCAATACACCATAAATATTACACGTATTTATTGAATATAAGTTAAAATATATTCTTTTCTTTGAAACAGAATATAATGTTAAAATACTTTTTGATGGTGTTTTTTCAATGCCAACTGTGCTTTTCTCCACAATAGACTTGATCTTGATAGAATTATTTTCTAGATTGATCGCTCCCAGGTTGCCGCCGATTTGCCCATAGATTTCTCCATCAATTCCAATAAAAGATTTAATATCAATCTCTATTTTCTTTGCAACAAAATTACTTATATCAATAACATTTAGTATTTTTTTTGACTTAAATACAATATAATGCGTTGTGTATATTACATAATCTTGTATATAGCCGATATCGTTGAATCGATAGTCTAAAGTTTCATCTCTATATCCTATTTTTGCAAGGCGCTGTACATCTTGTAGAGTGAGTCTGACGTTAAAATTTTCAATTTTAGTTTGTGCTGTTGCCTGCTCCTCTCCCAGCCCCACGCCCACCAACCCCGCTGCCGCTGCCGCCATCGCTCGCCGTTGCCAGTGCCGCTTATTCATCCGCACTTCAGCCTCCTCTCACGTTACCTTTAAGCTTAGGGTATGCCAGTTTGACCAGGCGCGTTGCTACATCTGTCGGTCTAGTTGATAAGGCACGCAAAGCTCTGCCAGACGGGTTACATTCCGCCTCGCAGGCTTTCGGTGCTGAATTGCTTTCTGCTTACGGCAGCAGATCCTCAGCCTCGGTCAGAAAATCCACCGCGCCCGATCCGATCTCGTAGAAGCCGCCGATCACCCGCAGCTGCCCGCTCGCCTCGGCCCGCCGCACGGTGTCCTGATCCCTGAGCGCCGCCGCCTGATGCCGCACGTTGTTCAGCACCGCCTCGCGCATCCGGGCCTTGCGGTCACGGATGTCCGGCAGGCCCACCAGGGCAGGCTGGATCAGCCGAATCAGTGCCCGAAGCGCGGGCGGCTCCTGGGCGATCACCTCTTCGGGGAACATGGCCGACTGCACCGCGCCGCAGCCCTCGTGGCCCATCACCATGATCAGCTGCACCTTCAGGTGCCGGATGGCGTACTCGACGGTGCCCAGCGCCGAATCGGCCATCACGTTGCCCGCCACCCGCACCACGAACAAATCACCGAAGCCCTGATCGAACACCAGTTCCACGGGCACCCGGCTGTCGCTGCACGCCAGCACCACGGCAAACGGTGTCTGCCCCATGATCTGGGCGCGTCGCTCGTTGGCTCCCAGGTCGGGGCGCAGGCTCTGACCGCCGAAAAAACGGGAATTGCCTTCCTTGAGCGCACGGATCGCCTCGGCGGGGGTGTCCACCCGAGATGGCCGGATGCCCGCAATGTCTTCCATGCTGGCCCCGCGCCGGATGGCGTCGAGAATGCGGGACTCGAAATCGGGCGGGGGGGCGTCGGTCATTGAGCGATTGTACGGGGCGCGGCGCGAATACGGTGCCGGGGGGGCTGGACATAGACTGTGGGCATGGACAGCCACCCTTCACACGCTGCGGACACAGACCCGCACACCGAGCCGCCCGGCCTGCACGAGCTGTTTGACCGCTACGCGACCCTGCGCGACACCATCCAGGGGCTGGAGGCCGAGCGCGAGGAACTGGGAGCCGTGATCAAGGCCGCGCTGCTCGGCGGCCAGAGCGCCGAGACCGACATCTACCGGGCCGCGCTGAAACGCTCACGGCGGCTGGAATATCCCGTGGCCCGCTTCCGCGAGGTGTTCGGTGACGCGGCCACACTGGAGGTCGCCAGCATCGACAAGAAGAAGGCCGAGGCGCTGGCCAAGGCGGGCGACCTCGACCCGGAGCAACTTCAGGCGCTGGCCGAGGTCAAAGAAGTGGTGAGTCTGGTGCTGATGCAGAAGGGGAGCTGAGCGCTGGCCTTCACATTCAGGCGGCTCAGACCCACTCGGGTTCCGGCTCGATCTGCGCCGCCGGAGTCTTGCCCGCTTCCAGGCCGCTGCTGGCCTCGGTCTGAAGTACCGTCAGGGTCATGTCGTACTGGCACAGCATCTGGCACGACAGTCGCGCCTGGCCCAGCAGCTCCTTCTCGGTCAACTTGTCCTGCTCGGCGCGGGTCATGGCCTGCGCCTCGCCCGCCGTGAACTGGACCCGGCAGGTGGTGCAGCGGGCCACGCCGCCGCAGCGGTGCAGGATGCCGGTGCCGCCGCGTTCCAGCGCGAGGATCAGGCGTTCGCCTTCGTGGGCCTGGATGGCGGGGAAGCCGGTGACGGTGAGGGTGGGCATGGGGGGAGTATAGCTTTGGCTTGGCCCGTGGCCCTGGCTTTAGGCGTTTTCCTTTCCCCACCCCCCAGCCCCTTACCCCAGAGGGGCAGGGGGGGCTTAGAAGATCGTCAAGCGCTGCGCTACTGGCAAGGCACGTCGGCTCATCTCTCGGGGTATTGACCCTGGTTTCATCCATCTGGAAGGCGGAAATCCGCTTCGTAATGCTGGAATAGTTCGGGCTTCGGCCTGGTCACGGAACTGCCTGGGCGTTCTTGGGCAGAACAGCGCCGTTGACGACGCTTGCCCGCCGTCTTTGATCCGCCGAAGGCTGTGCGTAGGCTGCTTTTCAGGACTGCCAGTATATTCTGACGACCAGTTTTCGACACAAAGCTTTGGCTTGGTTAAACCCTCTCCGCTGGGCCTTTAGCCCCTCCCCCTTGAGGGGGGAGGTTGGGAGGGGGTGAACAGGCAGAGCAGCCTGAGAGAATCATGGTTATTTCCTGCATCGTTTCGCGTCCTCTCTTTACCCCTCCACCAGTCTCCAGTTCTCCACGTCGAGCAGCCCTCTGGGGGTCAGTTTAAGCGAGGGAATCACGCTCAGGCCCAGGAAGCTGAGCGTGGTGATGGGGTACGGCAGCACGCAGCCCAGGCCGTGCAGCGCCGCCGTGACAGCCTCCACCTGCACCGCCGCCAGCTGCGGGTCGGCGTCGGTCATCAGGCCCGCGTAGGGCAGGGGCAACTCGGCGATCACCCGCTGGCCGTCGTGGACCACCACGCCGCCGCCCAGCCGTTCCAGCGCCCGCCCGGCGGCCCGGACGCTGCTCTGCTCCGCACCGTCTTCATCTGCGCCACGGTCATCTGCACCCGCCACGATCACGTGATGGGCGTCGTGCAGCACGCTCACCGCCACCGCGCCGCGCTTCAGGCCGATGCCGGCGGCCCAGCAGGCGCTCAGCTCACCGCGCCCGTAGCGGTCGGCCACCACCAGCCGGGTCAGGTCGCCGGCAGCAGCCGCAAGCTCGGCACGGGGCGCAAGGCGGTCGGTCACGATCTGTTCCTGCCGCACCCCGATCACCGGCCAGTGGACCGGAACGCCGAGCGAAACCGTGTCCCAGCCCGGCCCCAGGTTGACCGCGCCGCCCACTAGGGCCGGGGTGGGCGCGGGGAGATGGTGGCGCTCACCACCCACCAGCGTTTCCAGCACCCGGAAACCTTGCAGGTCTTCCAGCAGCACCAGGTCGGCGTGATAGCCGGGGGCCACCGCGCCGTGGTCGTGCAGGCCCCAGTACTCGGCGGGGTTGCAGGTCACCAGGGCCAGCGCGTCCACCGGATGCAGGCCGCCCGCCACACACTCGCGCATCAGGCGGTCCAGGTGGCCGTGTTCCAGCAGTTCGTCCACGCTCACGTCGTCGCTGACCAGCAGGGCGCGGCGCGGGGTCTGCCCTCCACCGAAATCGCCCCGCAGCACCGGCAACAGGGCTTGCAGGTTGCGGGCCGCCGACCCCTCGCGCACCATCAGCCACAGGCCCGCCCGCAGCCGCTCCTGGGCTTCCCCTGGCGTCACGGCCTCGTGGTCGCTGTGGAGGCCCGCCGCCGCGTATGCCTGCAACTCGCGTCCGCCCAGGCCCGCCGCGTGCCCGTCGCGCCGCCCGCCCGATTGCGCCAGAATCTCCCAGACGCCCGCGTCCAGGCCCAGCACGCCGGGGTAGTTCATCATCTCGGCCAGCCCCAGCACGCCCGGAACCTGTAGCCCCTCGCGGATGTCCTGCGGGGTCAGCGCCGCGCCGCCGCGCTCGTATTCGCTGGCGGGCACGCACGAGGGCAGGCTGGCGTAGACCCGAATGCCACTGCCGCGCCCGGCCTCCAGCATCCAGTGCAGCCCCTCCAGGCCCAGCACGTTCACCAGTTCGTGCGGTTCGGCCACCACGCTGGTCGTGCCGTGCGGGTGCACCACCTGCGCGAAGCGGGCCGGGGTCAGCAGGCTCGACTCGATGTGAATGTGCGCGTCCATGAAGCCGGGGGCCAGGTACGCGCCGCGCGCCTCGATCACCTCGGCGGCGCGGTAACCGCCCCCCACGGCGGCGATCCGGCCAGCGGCAATCGCCACGTCGGCCACGTACAGCTCGCGGCTCAGCACGTTGACCACCGTGGCCCCCCGGATCAGCAGGTCGGCCTCTTCCTGCCCGAGGGCCACCCGCACCAGCCGCTGCCGCGCGTTCAGCTCGCCTGGGTCCATCCCCATGTCTATTCCTGGGCGTTCGTGTACCATAGCGGATGCTAACGCCCGGGCGCAGACCAGGGTGAAACAGGCCAGAGTGAAACAAGCCGGGGTGAAGTAGACTGGCGCTGAAGTCAAATTCAGTTGCGTCCAACCGGAGGGTCCACCATGATTATTTCTCTTGGCTACGTCACCGTTCCTGCCCAGCACACCGAACAGGTCTCGCAGATGCTCGCCGGACTGGCGGCCCAGACCCGCAGCGAGCAGGGCTGCCTCGACTACCGGGTGTCGCACGACCTCGAGGTGCCGGGCCGCTTTTCGCTGGTCGAAACCTGGGCCACCCTGGCCGACATGCAGACCCACCTGGCCCTGCCGCACATCGGACCAGCCGTGGAGGCGCTGATGGGATTGGGCGGCCAGGAGCTGAGCGTGACCGCTTACGAGGCGGGCGACGCGATGCCGATGCTGTAGGGCGGATAATCAGGGGGGCCGGAGCAGTCAGCGTGTTCCGGCCCCCTCGTCGTGAACTGCCGATCAGACCCGCGCGGCCTCGATCAGCGCCGACGCGCCCTGGTCCAACATGTCCTGCGCCAGTTCCGCACCCAGGTCGGCACACTCGGCCACGTCGCCAGCGGTGGTGGCCCGGATCACCTGCGAGCCGTCGAGGGCAGCCACCCAGCCCTCCAGCGTCAGAACGCCGCCCTTGATGGTGGCGTGGGCACCCACCGGGGCCATACAGCCCGCCCCCAGACCTGCCAGAAATTCGCGCTCGGCGGTCACGCGGTCATCGGTGGCCCGGTCATGAATGGCGTAGGCCACCTCCACGCTCAGGTCGTCGTCGCTGCGGGTCTCCAGGGCCAGAGCGCCCTGGCCGGGGGCCGCGAGCATCACGCCTGGCTCCAGAAACTCGTCGATGCGCGGGCGCAGTTCCATGCGGATCAGGCCCGCCGCCGCCAGGATGATGGCGTCGTACTCACCGCTGCTCAGGGCCGCGAGGCGAGTATCGACGTTACCGCGCAGATCCAGAATGTTCAGGTCAGGGCGAAAGGCCCGCAGAAACGCCTTGCGCCGCACGCTCGAGGTACCTACCCTGGCCCCCTGCGGCAGTCCGGCCAGGCGCTTCATGCCCTCCTTGCCGATCAGCACGTCACGGGCGTCCACGCGCTGCGGGATACAGGCGACCTCCAGGCCCTCGGGCTGGCGGGTGGGCAGGTCCTTGAGGCTGTGGACCGCGATGTCGATGCGGCTGCCCAGGAGTGCGTCCTCGATCTCGGTGATCCAGAAGCCCTTGTCACCCTGTTTGGCCATGCTGAGCAGGCTTTCCTTGGACCTGTCGCCCTTGGTGGAGATGGTCTGGATCCGGAAATCGGTGTCCGGCCACTCTTCCTTGAGACGGGCCACCACCCAGCGGGTTTGCGCGAGGGCGAGTGTACTTCCCCGCGTGCCGACGGTAATAGAACGCATAACGAGGGGCATTATAGGCACAAATGAGAGGAGCGAAAGGCCAGCCTGCCCGGCACAGCGGCAGCTTCGGCGGCAAGGTCACTGCAACGGTTGCCCATGACCTTCAACCTGCCGGGCGACACCTCAGTCAAGACATCGGGACGGGTTCTGCAAAGAATCTGCAAGAACACCGTCCCGAACGCGTGTGGCCCGAACGTATCTGAGCTGTCCTGCCCGGTATGACTCTGCCGGGCTGAGCCTTGTTGGCTGGGGCACCAGGATTCGAACCTGGACTAACAGTTCCAAAGACTGCTGTGCTGCCATTACACAATGCCCCACCGCTGTTGCTGACCACCCGTACCGGACTGCCCTGACCCCAGGGTTCCATACAGAAAATCCCGCAACCGGGGCAGCGGCCCAGAGTATAGGCGGGGGTCACGGGCAGGGTCAACCGCCGCCGTTTCTGGCCACCACTTCCGGTCCCGGCTCCCGGCTTGACAAGCTTTTCGCGTCCCGCTAAGCTCTATGCCGCTGTCATGGGCGTTGTTGCCTTGGCGGTTGGGCCTGGTCTGGTAGTGTAGCGGTTAGCATATCTGCCTGTCACGCAGAAGGTCGCGGGTTCAAATCCCGTCCGGACCGCCAGGAAAAGAGCACAGAAAGAGAGAACAGACGGAGCCTCAGGGTTCCGTTTTTTTTGCCGTGTCGCCTCGTCTGGCAGGACCACCCGTACCGGGTCACGCGCCCGGTGAACACCGCGCCTGTTGAACGCCGCACTTTCCTGCGCCCAATGACAGGCTGACGGAACGGGATTGCATCTGCCACGCAAAATGAAACTGTAATCGCCCCCGGGGCAATCTGTGTTTGCCTGACGTTTCCCGCTTGCAGGGGGGGTATCATTGCCAGCGGTTTCGCACGGCTTTGGGAGCAATGCCTGTCTGGGTTCAGAGACCGGTTTGTTCGGCCCAGACTTCCAGGCTCCAGACCCGCGCACGGCGAATCTCCACTCAGTCTTCATTCGTAGTGCTCCGGCAGCGTGCTGGAGCGGTCTGCGGCTGGAGAACACTTCCGCTGGAGGACGCCTGCATTGAACACTGCCCCCCTGACCGCCAAGCCCGCCCCCTTTACTGCCACCCCCTTTACTGCCGCAGACGCCGCCGAGCTGTACTCGATTCCCGCCTGGAGCGGCGGTTATTTTCGCGCCTCGGAGGCCGGAAAGATGGAGGTCACGCCCAGTCCGGGGCTGCGCGCTGGCCTGAGCGACATCGTGGCCGAACTGGTCGAGCGCGGCGAGAGCCTGCCGGTCATTCTGCGTTTTCCACAGCTGCTCACCGCCCGCGTCAAGCAGCTGAATGAGGCGTTTCAGGCCGCCACGCTGGAATACGGCTACAGCGGCTCATATCAGGGCGTCTTTCCGATCAAGGTCAATCAGCGCCGCGCGGTGGTCGAGGGCGTGGCGGCGGCGGGCTACGACTACGCGCACGGCTTAGAGGCGGGCAGCAAGGCCGAGCTGGCGCTGTGTCTGGCCCAGCGGATGCACCCCGACGCGCTGCTGTGCTGCAACGGCTTCAAAGACGACGGCTTCATCAAGCTGGCCCTGTGGGGGCGGCAGCTGGGCAAGAACGTGGTCATCACGCTGGAAAAGTACAGCGAGCTGGACCGGGTGCTGAAGCAGGCCACCGCGCTGGGCGTGAAACCCGCCATCGGGGTGCGCTTCAAGCTGCACGCCAAGGGGTCGGGCCAGTGGGAGGAGTCGGGCGGCGACCAGGCCAAGTTCGGGCTGAACGCCTACGAACTGCTTCGGGTGGTGGAACGGCTGCGCGAACTGGACATGCTCGACTCGCTGGTGATGCTGCACACCCACATCGGCTCGCAGATCACCGACATCCGGCGCATCAAGGTGGCGGTGCGCGAGGCCACCCAGACGTATGCGGGCCTGATGGCGCAGGGCGTACCCCTGAAGTACCTGAACGTGGGCGGCGGGCTGGGCGTGGACTACGACGGCTCGAAAACCACCTTCTACGCCAGCATGAACTACACCCTCAAGGAATACGCCGCCGACGTGGTGTACACCGTGCAGGAGGTCTGCAAGGCCAGGGGCGTGAGCGAGCCGACCATCGTCAGCGAATCGGGCCGCGCCCTGACCGCCCACCACTCGGTGCTGGTGGTTCCGGTGATCGACGTGTCGGGGCCGACCCGCGACCTTCAGGACATTCCCGAGAGCAAGGGCGAGCCTCATCAGGTGGTCAAGGACCTGGAAGAGGTGCTGGAAAAGATCTCGGGCCGCAACTACCGCGAGATGTACAACGACGCGGTGGGCGACAAGCAGACGCTGCACAATCTCTTTGACCTGGGCTACGTGACGCTGGAAGACCGGGCGCGCGGCGAGGCGCTGTTCAACGCCATATTGCGCAAGATCCAGAAGCTGATCAGCAACGAAAAGTACGTGCCCGACGAACTCGAAGACCTGCAAAAGGTGCTGGCCGACAAGTTCATCTGCAACTTCTCGCTGTTTCAGAGCCTGCCCGACAACTGGGCCATTCAGGCGCTGTTTCCGATTGTGCCTCTAGACCGCCTGACCGAGCAGCCGACCCGCCAGGGCACGCTGGTGGACATCACCTGCGACTCCGACGGCAAGATCGAGAAGTTCATCGACCTGCGCGACGTGAAGGCCACCCTGCCGCTGCACGAGCCGAACGGCGACCCCTACTACCTGGGCATCTTCCTGGCCGGGGCCTATCAGGACGTGCTGGGCAGCTCGCACAACCTGTTCGGCAAGGTCAACGAGGCGCACGTGACGGTGCGGCCCGGCGGCAGGTATCACATCGACCTGTTCGTGCGCGGTCAGAAGGCGCGGCGCATGATCGAGGGCATGGGCTACGAGGAACCCATGCTGCGCGACAGCATCGAGGACCAGACCGACCGGGCCATCGAGGCAGGTATCCTGAGCACCGACCAGGAGCGCGAGCTGCTCGAAGACTACGATGAGGAGCTGCTGGGCTACACCTACCTGGAGTACGAGGAGGCGTAAGCGCCCGTCCGGCAGGACAGCAGAAAACAGGCAGCGCTCGGTGCAAGTTGACCGGGCACTGTTTTGCTGTGTCCTGAACTTCTGCTCATCCCGTGCAGACTGTCCGCACTTCTGCTGCCCAGGCCAGTATTCTCGGGTGAATTGAGGGTGCCGTTCATCGGAAAACACTCAGGGCAGATCCCGAATGGACGCTGGTCACAGCATTGGCACTGATCACAGCATTGGCACTGATCACAGAATGGGCACTGGTCCAAGAGCCACGTTCACCGGACACCGGGCCACACTCCAGGGCCGACCCTCTACCTGCGGTACATCAGCGTCAGGTTGTCCTCGCTGATGCGCCCTTTCAGGATGCTGACCCGGTTGTAGCTGAGCAGCACCTGCCCGCCGCCGTACTGGAGCAGCGAGAGGTGACCCTGGAGGGCGTTCTGGCTGCGCGGATTGCTGCCGCGCACGTCCCAGGCCAGGCCGCTGCTGGCCCCCATGCCGGTGGCGTCCTGGGCCGGACTGATCTGGACGCTGCGTGGGCGGGCACTGAAGCCCTCCACGGTGGTCAGTTCGCCGCTGCTCAGATCGACGCTCAGTCCCTTCAGGATGCTGACCCCGCCCGCGTCGCCAAAGCTCAGCCTGCTTCCCTCGCGGGTCAGGGCGAGCTTCACGGTTCTGCCGCTGGGTTCCAGGGTCTTGCTGAAGATCAGATACAGGTAGCGCTGGAACTCGGCCTGCGTGATGCCCAGCCGCTCGTCGTAGCTGGGAATGGTGCCCTGCTGCGCCTGCCCCAGCACGTTTGCCAGCACCTTCAGGTCGCCGCCCGACTGGGTCACCCGCTGCTGAAAATCAATCACCGAGAGCCGGGTCTGCGCCTGCATGAACTGCGCGGTGGTGCCCGGAGCAGGCAGCAGGGCGATCAGGCGTGCACGCAGGCCCAGGTCGGGGGGAGTGGCGGGAACGCTCACCGCGCCCGCCTGACCTCCGCCCGGCTGGCCCAGGCCGGACTGCCCCAGCAGCAGCAGCAGGATGCCCACTTGAACGCCCACCAGAAGGGCCGAAATCAGGATGTCGCGCCTAGCCCTCATGCCAAATGAAATCTTAGCCCCACACAGTGAGAACTGCCGTGCAGCCGTCCGGGAAACATTTATCTACAGGGCGGGGCCGGGGGGTGCGGTTTCCTGCCCCTGACAATGCTGCGGCGTCTGCTCTGGCACGGGCCGCGCCCTGCACGGAATCTCGGACAGAGGGCGGCTCAGCTGCGTCCAGAGCAGACAGTGTCCTGATCAGCCCATGTCCGGAGCGGGTTTGTGTGCTGAAATGTCCGGCATGAGCGCCACACTCTACGACCCCGCGAAACACGCCGACCTGCTGGCCTCCTACTGCCTGGACGCGGGGGCGGGGCAACGAATTCAGGTCACGGCCACCACGCTGGCCCTGCCACTGGTCGAGGCGCTGCACCGCGCCCTGCTGACGCGCGGGGCGCGGCCCGTGCTGCGGCTGGAGTATCCGGGCCAGCAGGACGATTTCTACCGTCATGCCAGCGCCGAACTGCTGGACAGCCTGCACGCGGGCGATCTGGCCGACATGCAACACACCGACGCCACCCTGCGTATCCTGACGCCGCAGGACGCCGTGCAGGGCAGCGACCCGGAGCGCCGCGCCCGCCACGCCCGCACCCTGTCACCCGCCGTGCAGCTCAGAAGCCAGCGCCGCTGGTGCGTCACGCTCTCCCCCACCGAGGCCGGGGCGCGGGCGGCAGGCATGACCCTGAGCGCATATCAGGACTTCGTGGCGCGCTCGATGTTTCTCGACCTGCCCGACCCGGCAGCGGGCTGGGCGGCGGTGCGTGAACGGCAGGCTGGCCTGATAGAGCGCCTGAGCCGCGCCGACGTGGTGCGGATTGTGGGGCCGGAAACCGACCTGACCCTGCGCGTGGGGGGCCGGGAGTGGGCCAACTCCGACGGGAAGCGCAACATGCCCAGCGGCGAGGTGTTCACCGGGCCACTCGAAACCAGCGCCGAGGGGCACATCTACTACGGCCTGCCGACCAGTGTGGGCGGGCGGCTGGTGTCGGGCATCCGGCTGGAATTTCGGGCGGGCAGGGTGGTGGCGGCCAGCGCCGAGGTGGGCCAGGACGTGCTGCTGGCCTCGCTGGAAACAGACGCGGGCGCACGCTTTCTGGGTGAGCTGGGCATCGGCACCAACTACGGCATCCAGGTGCCCAGCCGCAACATCCTGTTCGACGAGAAGATCGGCGGCACGGTGCATCTGGCACTGGGCAGAAGCTACCCGGAAACCGGCGGCCTGAACCAGTCGGCGCTGCACTGGGACATGATCTGCGACCTGCGCGGCGATCCGGATGGTCCGGGCGGCGGGGAGATCTACCTCGACGGCGAACTGTTTCAGTCGGGCGGGCAGTTCGTGTGAGCATGCGTGAGCAGTCTGGACCCAGCACTGCTACAGCACTTCGAGTTCGGGCTGCGCCTGCCCCGTAGAAAACTTGTTCTCCTCTCAACCTGACTCTGGCAACAGGCATACCGCGTTTCGTGGATATACTGCGGCATGTACGACCAGAAGCCAAAGTCCAAGCTGACTGGCAAGCCCATCGACATGACGGCGGCGCTCCCTGACAGGTTGCCAGCATTACAGCAGCCGGACACCTTCACGGTGTTGCCACAGAAACCTGCCGCCGCGCTGACCAGGGTGACCTGGCTGATATCGGAAGTCGAGCTGACCCATAGCGACGGTGCCCGGCACAGATTGCTGGAGCTGCTCAATGCCCTGGGCGGCAACACCGAACTGCACGAACTTGCCAGGCTCTATCAGGCCCAGTCGAGCCGCAGCCTGCACAACGCCCTGATGGCGGCCTTCGAGCCGTGGCCGGACACCCGCCGCTTCTACACCTCGAAGCTGACCACGTTGCAGGTGCAGATGCCCTGGAGCGCCTTTGTCGAGCAGCTGGCCTACGGCGCGGCCTACGCCCAGCAGGACGACTTTTCGGACGCCAAGGGCGCGGGCGAACACAGCAATCTGGCCGAGGTGATCCAGGCGTCCGGCTACCGCAGCCTGCCGCTGGTGCGGGGCCGCTGGGGCCTGCAATTCAGGATGTTCAAGCCTATTCCTGGGCACGCGGCGATGTTCCCGCACCCGCCGGTGCCGATCATGGCCTTCCGGGGCACCGAGGGCATCAAGCCGTTCTGGTCGGACGCCACTGGGCCGGACCGCGAGGGCCTGATCGACACCTACATCGGCGACCTGACCAGGATGGGCGCGGGCTACCCGCAGTACCAGGCGAATAAGGAACTGATCGAGCGCAATGCCGCCGCACTGGGCAGGTCGCTGATGACCGGACACAGCCTGGGCGGCGGCATTGCCCAGATCGTGACCGCCCGGCTGCCGCAGTACGCCAGCGAGTGCATCACCTTCGCGGCCCCCGGAGTCCTCCAGGCCGACGCCGACAGCCTGAAAGGCAAGAACATCCCCAGCGCCCACCACCGCACGGTGGGCGACATCGTGCCGACCAGCGGCGACAAAATGACGCCGGGGCAGATCGTGGTGTATGACCGCTATATCGCAGCTCAGGACAGCGAGGCGCTGCGCGGCGACCGCAGCCCGCTGACCACCCACAACTCGATGCCGGTGCACTCCATGCTCAACTACGTGGCGGCCAGCAAGCTGCTGCCCATCGAGCAGGAGATCAAGAACCGGGGCGTGGCCGGGCCGACCAAGGAGGACACGGCCCTTCGCACGGTCTCGGTGGTGTCCGGCGTCCACTCCACCGACCACGACCCGGCCACCCACCTGGGCGAGCGGTCGCTGAGTGTGGGCGTGACCCGCCGCATCTTCATGGCGAACCTGGGGTACAACCTGGCCGTCGAGTACGCCCAGGCGGAAGTGGCCAAGCTTGACCCGGCCAAGATGGACAAGGCCACCATCCTGCGCGAACTCGACGCATTGACTCTGCGAATCACCGAGTTGCCGCAGCTCGCCATGACCAAAGAAGCGCTGAGTCTCTACAACAGCCTGGGACTGCATGATTACGACGTGTTTACCAAGCGCCCGTTTCTGACAACAGCTCAATTTGTGCCTGTACCGGATGCGGATCGGCTCGAAGTTGCAAGACAGGTCACGGGCACCTGGAGAGCTTGGTGGCCGGGGCATGCATTGTGAGCCGCGTCCAGCTCGGCCTACTTTTTGCTTCACTTCCAATGTGGTTCGGGAGCTGCTTCGCATCGCAAGGAGGCACCATGACGGTAGAGGACCTGAAAACGACGATGCAACAGCTAGCAGAAGACTGGGGACTGAAACCCACTACCTGCCCACAACCTTTTGAGCTTAAAGCGGGTACGCTATGCTACTCGCTGCATGAGACAGACACACAGTTCCAGAAGCGTATCGACGCGGTGGACCGGAAGACTCTGCGGCCTATTACCGGCTGGCGCGACGACTACGGGGTGATGAGCGGGGCGTTTCAATACAAGCGAGAGATGCACGAAATTGGCATCGGCTTGGTGCGTGAAAACAACTTCACATCCCAGCCAAGATTTGACAAACTGCGTGCCAGCAAGGTCCACGCCTACGTGGCTATTGACGTGACGGGCGACAAACCGCGCGACCGCTGAGCGAATCACCGAGCTGCCGCAGCTGACCGTGACCAAGGAAGCGCTGAGCCTGTACAACAGCCTGGGACTGCATGATTACGACGTGTTTACCAAGCGCCCGTTTCTGACAACGAACGAGTTCGTGCCGGTGCCGGATACCGACCGGCAGAACATTGCTGCGCAGGTGGTGAGCACCTGGCGAGCCTGGTGGCCGGGGCATGCGCTGTGAGCCGTGCCATGTTAGGCGTGCTTCTCGCCTCACTACCCGTGCTGCTGGGCGGCGGAGAGATTTTCCTGGACGGTGAACTGTTCCAGTCGGGCGGGCAGTTCGTGTGAGCATGCCTGGGCAGTCTGGACCCGGCACCGTCTGGATCATCACGGGCGGCCCCGGCGCGGGCAAGAGCACGGTGAGCCGGGCGCTACTGCGACGCTTCGAGTTCGGACTCCACCTGGCCATCGACGACTTGAACGATCTGGTGGTGTCAGGCCGGGCGTATCCAAGCATGGACCATCCGCCCGAGGCGGCACGGCAGTTTGCCCTGGCCCACCGCGCTGCCGCGCACCACGCCCGCCTGTACGCAGAGGCCGGGTTTGAAGTGGCCATCGACGACGTGCTGTGGCCGACCTCCATTCACGCGCTGCTTGCCGCCCTGGACGGCTTACCGACTCGGGTGGTGCTGCTGGCTCCGAACTTTAACACGGCGCTGGCCCGCAACGCCGCCCGGACCAACAAAACCTACGACACTGCCACGCTTATTCCGTTGATGGAAGGGGTCTATCCGAGCATCCAGCCAGGGGAGTACGCTACAGCAGGCTGGACGGTCCTCGACACCTCCGGCCTGACGCTGGAAGAAACGGTAGACGCGTTGCTGAGTGAATGAAAAAAGGGCCGAAGCCTGCTGGCCCGGCCCTCCATTCCTTCTCCAATCTAACGGTTGCAGTAGGCCGTCACCTCGGTGTCGAAGGCCCCGATCAGGCCGAAGATGCCCAGCGCCGTGCCGAACGGGAAGTTGAACAGTGCCAGGATGAACACGATTATCGCCACGACGCGGCCCCAGCTTTTGCCCTGCTGCACGGCCCGGAACGCGAAGAAGTACAGCACCAGCATACCGATGGTAAAAATCTCGACGATCCAGATCGAGGCGTTCAGGACTGCGAAGACGACCTTGAGGGTCTCTGGAGAAGTTGCGGGGTCGCTCTGGACGGTGGGATCGAGGCTGGCCGCATTCAGGAGCACATTGAAGAAGGGAATCAGGAAGGGCAGCAGAATGACCGACAGGGCACCCAGCACCATCTGAATAATGAGCGGCACCGTGACCCAGCTCAGCTTGGCGGGCTTGGCGGCTCCGTAAGCAGCGGGCATCTGAGGCGAGGGGAAGGTCATGGCTCAAGCTAACATGGAATGTAAGCCAGGAACCAGAAGCGCCTCGGCTGCCCTCAGCCTGAACACGTTCACTGGTTGCCGTAGCTGATCCGGTACACCGTGCCGTTCTGGTCGTCGGTGACCATCAGTGAGCCGTCGGCGGCATTCAGCACGCCAGCCGGGCGGCCCAGGCTGGTCTGTCCGTCCAGAAAGCCGGTCAGGAAGTCGCTGACCTTGCCGGTCCTCGGGTCGATCATCACCACCTTGTCGCCGCTGCGCTCGCTTCTGTTCCAGGAGCCGTGCAGCGCGGCGAACAGCATGCCCTGGTATTGAGCGGGAAAGGTCCTGGCGGTGTAGAAGTTGATGCCCAGCGGCGCGGAATGGGCGGTGACCGTGGCAAAAGCGGCGGTGGCGTTTTTGCACACGCTGGCGTCCTTGCGCCCGAAGTCTTTGTCGTAGGTCTGCACGCCACTCACTGTGTAGCAGTAGGGCCAGCCGTGATTGCTGCCAGCGCTGAGCCTGTAGAAGCTCTCGGGCGGAATGTTGTCGCCCAGGTTGTCGCGCCCGTTGTTCGATGCGTACAGCGTGTCGCCCAGCCAGGCCAGCCCCACGGCGTTTCGCAGACCCGAGGCGAACAGCTTGCCGTTCTTGCCGTCTGCGTCGTACACCCAGACCGCCGCCCGTCTGGGGTCGCTCTCCTCGCAGACGTTGCAGCTGCTGCCCGCAGACACATACATCTTGCCGTCCGGGCCGAACACCACCGTGCGGGTGCTGTGGCCGCCGCCGGTGGGCAGGTCGAGCAGCTTGACGGGGGAGGCCGTGGCCTTCAGGTCGCCGGGTTTGTAGGCAAAGCGCACCACCGCGTCGGTGTTGGCGACGTACAGATAGCCGCTCCTGAAGGCCAGCCCGTGCGGCGCGTTCAGACCCTCGGCGAAGACCTGTTTGCTGTCGGCCACGCCGTCCCTGTTGCGGTCCGGCAGCACGTAGACCCGCCCCGCCCCCTGGTCACTCACGAACAGGTCGCCGTTTGGGGCCACCGCCATCAGGCGCGGATTTTTCAGGCCCGCAGCGTAGGCGCTCACCTTGAAGCCGTCGGGGGCGTTCAGGCGTGAGGCCAGCGAAGGCTGCGCCTGGGCAGCGGTGCAGGCGGTGGTCAGACAGAGGCCGAGCAGGGCCAGTACAGTAGATTTCATGCTTTCAGTAAACCCTGAGATCATGAACTATTCTGTCTGCCGCGCTGAAGACGGGGGCGGAATCGCCTCGTCTGAATGGTCGAGAGTGGGGCCTCGTAGGCTAACATCCGGCCATGAACCTGGTGTTTCTGTACGGCCCGCCCGGCACCGGAAAGCTGACGGTGGCCAGAGAAGTTGCCCGCCTGACCAGCTTCAGGCTGTTTCACAACCACCTGACGGTGGACCTCGCCGCCAGCCTGTTCGCGCACGGCAGCCCGGAGTACACGGAGTACGTGCGCCACCTGCGCGAGGGGGCGTTTGAGCGGGCGGCCAGGGCAGGGGTCAGTCTGGTGTTCACGTTCTGGTATTCGGATGTCTCTGAGCCGTCGGTGGCGCGTTACCGGGGCATCGTGGAGGCGCAGGGCGGTAAGGTGCTGTTCGTCCGCCTGTCGTGCCGCCCTGAAGTGCTTGAGGCCAGGGTGGCGAACCCCTCCCGGCAGAACTGGAAGATTTCGAGCGTGGCTCAGCTGAAAGAAGCGCTGGCGCAGTATCCGGATTCTTTCGGGATGATCCCCGGCACGCAGCTCCAGATCGACAACTCGGACTCGGAGCCGGACGTGGTGGCGCGCCAGATCGTGGATTATTTTGGTCTCGGCACCCCCGGTGGCCCCAGCAAACCCGGTGATTTCAGTGCCGAAAAAGCTGCGCCAGCAACGACAGCGCCGCAGCCGCCGCGATGACGACCAGAATGACCGTGAAGACCCATCTCGCCAGGGCCACCACACTGCCCGCCCGCTGAAGCGAACTGTCGCGCCACCAGAAATAGGCGATGACGGCGACCAGCGGCGTCAGGCACAGACAGGCCAGCAGCAGCGCCGTCTCCTCGCCGCGCGTCAGGGGCCTGTCGCTGTTCACTCGTCCCGCGTGTTCGCTGCGACCTCGAATCTGCCGCCCAGGCTCTCCAGGTGGGCAAAAAACTGCGGGTAGCTCTTGCGGATGTGGTGCGCCCCCCGTATGCGGACAGGTCGCTCGGCCCGCATGCCCAGGAGGGTGAGCAGCATGACCATGCGGTGGTCGCCGTGTCCGTCCACCGTCACGCCGCCCGCCACGGGGCCGCCCGTGATGCTCAGGCTGGTTTCGGTTTCGGTGACGTGCAGGCCGAGCTTTTCCAATTCGCGGCGGGTATCCGAGATGCGGTCACACTCCTTGAGGCGCAGGGTGGAGACGTTTTCCCAATGTGTCATTCCCTCTGCACTCGCGGCAGCGGCGCTCAGGGCCTGTACCGCGTCGGTGAAGCCGTCTGCGTCGCGCGTCACGGCGCTCAGGGGACGCCCGCCGCGCACCGTGACCCGTTCGCCCTGGCGCACGATGTCGGCCCCCATGTCCCGCAGCACCGCCACCGCCTCGCGCTCGCCCTGGAGGTCGTCCGGGCGCAGGTTGCTCACCGTGACCTCGCCGGGCAGGATGGCTGCCGCGCTCAAGATGGCCGCCGAACCGGGGTAGTCGCCGGGCACCTCGGCGCGTTCCAGGCGGTACGTCTGACCCCCGGCGATGGACACGCGCGACAGGTC
>JANXWI010000437.1 GCA_025351205.1 Deinococcus sp. | reverse complement strand
ATCCCAACCCCACAGAAGCCGAGATCCGTCACTCGCTGGAAGGCAACTTCTGCCGCTGCACCGGCTACCACAACATCGTGAAAGCCGTGCAGCACGCCGCTGGCCTGATGGCCGAGAAGCAGGTCGCCCCGGCAGCCGCAGACGATTGAAGCTGGCAGTTATTAAAGCTGGCAGTTGCAGACGATTAAAGACAGACGACTGAGAACAAATGTTCGGCGTGTCCTGAACGGTCAAAGGACCATTTCAGGCAAATACAGGCACAGCAGCAAAGTCCAGACGACACAGTTCATCCACTGAATCCAAACGGCAGGTTCTGACCGTTCCGCGAGCCATCGGCCACGAGCTTCCCACTCCAAAGGAGAACACCATGACCAAGCTTCCCGATTCCAACTACGTTGCTCCCACCGGTCCCCAGAAGTTCATGGGCAAGCCGATCAAGCGCGTGGAAGACCCCCGCTTCATCACCGGTACCGGCAGCTACACCGACGACATCAACGTGCACGGCCAGCTGCACGCGGCCATGCTGCGCAGCCCCTACGCCCACGCCAAGATCGGGGCCATCGACGCCTCGGCGGCCCTGGCGCTGCCCGGCGTGAAGGCCGTGCTGACCGGTGAGGACATGAAGGCCGTAGGTAGCATTCCCACCGGCTGGCTGCTGCCCGGACTGGTGGTGCCGCACCACGCCGCGATTGCCCACACCGAGGTCAACTACGTCGGCGACATCGTGGCCGTGGTGATCGCCGACAGCCGCGCGATTGCCGAAGACGCCGTGGCGCTGATCGACGTCGATCTGACCCCGCTGGGGTCCACCTCGCTGGGCAGTCAGGCGCTCGCCGAGGGGGCCACGCTGGTTCACGACGAGGCTCCCGGCAACGTGGCCTTCAAGTGGGAGATCGGTGACGCGGCGGCCACCGAGGAGGGCTTCGCCAGGGCCGACAGGGTGGTGAGCCTCAAGCTGCGTAACCACAGATTGGTGCCCAACGCCATCGAGCCGCGCGCTTCTCTGGCCGAGTACCGCGCGGCCAGCGACGAGTACACCCTGCACACCACCTCGCAGAACCCGCACATTCACCGCCTGATGCTGGCGGCCTTCGTGCTGGGCATCCCCGAGCAGAAGCTGCGCGTCATCTCGCCCGACGTGGGCGGGGGCTTCGGCAGCAAGATCTTCCAGTACGCCGAGGAAGTGATCGTGCTGTTCGCCGCCAAGAAGATGAAGCGCCCAATCAAGTGGGCCGCCCGCCGCTCGGAGGCGTTTGTTACCGACGCCCAGGGCCGCGACCACGAGTCGGAGGCTGAGATCGCCCTCAAGGCCGACGGCACCTTCCTGGCGCTGCGGGTCAAGACGCTCGCCAACATGGGCGCGTACCTGACCACCTTCGCGCCCGCCGTGCCCACCTACCTGTACGGCACGCTGCTCAACGGCGTGTACAAGTTCCCGGCCATTCACGCGCACGTGACCGGCGTGTTCACCAACACCGTGCCGGTGGACGCTTACCGTGGTGCGGGCCGCCCGGAGGCCACCTACCTGGTGGAGCGCATCGTGAGCAAGGCCGCGCAGGAACTGGGGATCGACGCCAGCGAGATCAGGCGCAAGAACTTCATCCAGCCCGAGGAGTTTCCGTACCAGACCCCGGTGGCGCTGGTGTACGACTCGGGCAACTATGAGCCAGCGATGGACAAGGCCCTGGGCATGGCGAACTACCAGAATCTGCTCAAGGAGCAGGCGGCGGGGCGTGCATCGGGCAAGAAGTACATCGGCATCGGGTTTTCCACCTACGTCGAGGCCTGCGGACTGGCCCCCTCGGCGCTGGTGGGGCAGCTCGGCGCGCAGGCCGGGCAGTGGGAGAGCAGCGTGGTGCGGGTCATGCCCACCGGCAAGGTCGAGGTGCTGACCGGCAGCCACAGCCACGGTCAGGGCCACGAGACGACCTTTGCCCAGCTCGTCGCAGAGGAACTTCAGATTCCGATGGAAGACGTGACCATTGTTCACGGCGACACCGGCAAGATGCCGTTTGGCTGGGGCACCTACGGCAGCCGCTCGGCAGCAGTCGGCGGCAGTGCCCTGAAGATGGCGCTGGGCAAGATCAAGGCCAAGGCCACCAAGATCGCCGCGCACCTGCTGGAAGCGGCCCCCGAAGACGTGGAGCAGGTGGACGGCTCCTTCCGCGTGAAGGGCGTGCCCGAGGGCGGCAAGAGCTTCTTCGACATCGCCCTG
>JANXWI010000366.1 GCA_025351205.1 Deinococcus sp. | reverse complement strand
GTTGGGAGAATGGAGGGACGAGAGTACGGTTCTCTCGTACCGGAATTCGGACAAATGCTCTAGACGAGAAGAAGGGCCAGAGCTTGAAGTCTCTGGCCCTTCTTTCTGTCCCTCGCCCCAGTGCCTTACTTCGCGGCGCTGTACCTGCTCGCCACCTCGTCCCAGTTGACCACGTTCCAGAACGCCTTCAGGTAGTCGGGGCGGCGGTTCTGGTAGTTCAGGTAGTAGGCGTGTTCCCAGACGTCGATACCCAGAATCGGGGTGCCGCTCACGCCCGCAAGCTCCTGTCCCATCATGGGGTTGTCCTGATTGGCGGTGGACACCACGGCCAGTTTGCCGCCCTGCACCACCAGCCAGGCCCAGCCGGAGCCGAAGCGCGTCTTGCCCGCGTCTTCCAATCTCTCCTTGAAGGCGTCGAACGAGCCGAAGGCCTCATCGATGGCGCTGCTCAGCTCGCCGCTGGGGTGGCCCGACCCGCCCGGCCCCATGACCCTCCAGAACAGGCTGTGGTTGACGTGACCGCCCACGTTGTTGCGCAGCGCGGCCTTCTTGTCGGCGGGGGCACCGGCAAGGCCCGCGATGATCTCGTCGGCGCTCATGTTTTCCATCGCCGTGCCCTCAAGGGCCTTGTTGGCGTTGTCGATGTACGCCTGGTGGTGCTTGGTGTGGTGAATGGTCATGGTCTGGGCGCCGATGTGCGGCTCCAGCGCGTCGTAGGCGTAGGGCAGGGCGGGCAGTTCGAGCTTGGTCATGGTGCTCCTTGTGGGCAGGCTCTGAAAATGGATGGTCGGCCTGTCTGCCCCAGCATGCTACCCCCGGAGCTGAGGTCAGATGAGAGCGCCGCACCCGGTCAACCTGAAGGGTTTATTGAGGTAAGGCGCAGGGAGCCAGACCTTACGGCCCGGTGAGCATCGGCGGCAGGCTGCCTCCCAGCGCGATCCAGGCGTTCAGCAGGTCGTCGGGCGGGGCGGCCTCCAGTTTCAGGGTCTCGCCGGTGCGCGGGTGTGGCACCTCCAGCTTCCAGGCGTGCAGCGCGTGCCGCCCGATGGCCTCGCTCGAGCGCCCGTACACCGTGTCGCCCAGAATCGGGCTGCCCAGGTGCGTCAGGTGGACCCTGATCTGGTGGGTGCGCCCGGTGCGCGGCTCGGCCTGCACCAGCGTCAGCACCTGCCCGTGCGGATTGGTCAGGTGGGCCAGCGGCGTGAGCAGCGTCTGGGCCTCCTTGTAGCTGGTGCCGCCCACCGTCATGCGCTGGCGGGCCACCGGATGCCGCCCGATGGGGGCGTCCACGTGCAGCGGTCTGTCGGCCTTCCACTGCCCCACGGCGATGGCGAGGTAGGTCTTGCGCGTCTCGCGGTCCCGGAACGCCTCGGCCAGCCGGGCATGGTCCTCCACCGTCTTGGCGACCACGATCACGCCGCTGGTTTCCTTGTCGAGGCGGTGGACGATGCCGGGGCGAAAGCTGCCCTCCTCGTTGAAGCCCTCTTGAGCGGGCAGGGTCATGCGGCCCAGCAGTGCGTTAACCAGCGTGCCGCTCAGCACGCCGGGGGCCGGGTGGGTGGTCATGCCGGGCGGCTTGTTCACGGCGATCAGCGCGTCGTCCTCGTACAGCACGTCCAGGGCCACGTCTTCGGGGGCCACGTGAGACGGAGCGGGCGGCGGCACGTCGGCCTCCAGCGCCTCGCCGCCGCGCAGCTTGTGGCTGGTGCGCGTCACGCTCACGCCGCCCACCGTGACGCGGCCCGCCTCGATCCACTGGCTGACCTGCGAGCGGCTGACGCCGGAAAGTTCGCTCAACACGCTGTCCAGGCGTCCGGCGGTGGCGCTGAAGCGCAGCAGGGGAGAAAGAGTCATCCGGTCAGTCTACCCGCTCCACCTGACCGCACCGTTCGGGGTCCGGGCCAGTTCAATAATCCGGGTCAGCCCAAGCGTCCGGGCCAATGCGGATATGGCTCACGGGTGAACACGCCAGATTTGCCTGCACGCAAGCACCGATGGCAGCGCCTGCGCGAACTGATCAGTCCATTAACATACTCTGCCCGTGTCAAGCAGTCTGCCAAATTTGATACGAAATCTGCCCGAGCGCAACTGTCCATGTTTCATGGGCAAATAATAATCACTGTCTCAATGCTCTGCTCATGTGAGAAAAGTTGAGCAGGCTAACATGCCGATGGCAACCTTTCAAAGCAGTCTTCGTGTGGCAAGCGTTGTCCGACCTTCTTTATCTGGGCTTCATGAAACCGGGCCGGACAATCCATCCAGAGCCAGGCCGCATATACCCAGATGTAAGTCCAGAGGAAAGCGAGTCGCCAGCCTCGTGCAGGTGACCGTGTAGCCCTATTGCTGTCTCTGCAAGCCAGAGACGATTACCGGAGGATTCACATGAGCAACAACACCAAGCCGAGCCGTCGTCAGTTTCTCGGAACCGCTGGTCTGGTCGGAGCAGGCGCTGTCCTGGCCTCCTGCGCTCCGTCGATGGCTGCTCCTGCCAAGGACAACCTCGATGTCGCCGTCCTGAACTTCGCGCTGAACCTGGAGTACCTGGAGGCCGCGTTCTACCTGGCCGCCGTGGGCCGCCTGGGCGAGCTGGACGGTATCGGCGGCAGCGCCGAGATCATCCTGCCCACCGGCACCAACAGCAAGCAGAAGGCTTTCACCGGCGCACGTGACGGCAAGGGCATGACCTTCGCCAGCGCCGCCATCAAGGCCTACGCCGACGAGATTGCCACCGACGAGATCAACCACGTGCTGTTCCTGCGTACGGCGCTGGGCGGAGCCGCCGTGGCCCGTCCCGTGCTCGACATCGGACCCGCCTTCGGCAACGCTGCCAAGGCTGCGACCGGTGCTGACGCCGCACTGGCCTTCAGCCCCTACGACGCTGGCGGCCCGAGCGACCTGTACTTCCTGCACGGCGCGTTCATCTTCGAGGACGTCGGCGTGACGGCGTACAAGGGTGCTGCCCGTCTGCTCACCGACGATAAGCCGAACGGCGTTCTGGAGTCGGCTGCTGGCATCCTGGCCGTCGAGGCCTACCACGCGGGCCAGATCCGCACCATCCTGTACGCCAACAAGGACGCTGATACCGGCTACGGCGTGGACGTGAAGACCCTGATCGGGGCCATCAGCGACCTGCGCAGCAAGCTCGGCGGCGGCAAGGACCAGGGCATCGTGGTTGGCGGTAAGGGCAACATCAACCCCACCGACGCCAACAGCATCGCCTTCAGCCGCAGTACCCGTGAAGTGCTGAACATCGTCTACGGCGGAATTGACGCCACCAAGGGTCTGTTCTTCCCCAACGGCCTGAACGGCGCGATCACCAAGTAATCCAACCTTCCCTCCGGGGAATCAGCAGGTCTGTGGGGCAGTCTCCGTCTGGGGGCTGTCCCACAGACCTGTTTGACTGGCTCCCCCGGCCCACGTCGCCTGTGCAGGGCTGTCCAGCATGTGGCCGCGCTTACCACGCTGCGGGCCAGATCTCAAGTGAGCGTCCGTTCAACAAGTATCCGGCAATCCAAATGGCCACAAGCTGCATATAACAGTACAGAGGGCCATGACAGAGGCCAGGACGGCGGCGGCGGGCCACCTGTTCAGCACGTTAATGCAAAGGAGTACCCCCATGCCCAACCTCGGATTTCCTGAAATCATGATCATTCTGGTGGTCGCGCTGCTGGTCTTCGGCCCCAAGAAGCTGCCTGACCTGGGCCGCAGCCTGGGCAACGGCATCCGCGAGTTCCGCAAGGGCACCCAGGGCCTCAAGGCCGAGCTGGAAGGCAGTATGAACATCGGGGGCACCCTGAAGACCGAAGAGACGCTTGTTCCGGTGATCGCCGAGCCGGTGCGCCTCACCAAGCAGGCCGACGCCCAGGCTTAAAAAACGCGGGTCCGGGGACAGGCTGCCCGCGTTGCTGGGTGTTCAGGGTGCTAGGCTGCTTCAGGACTTGAACCTGCCCATGACCCTAACCGACGAAGACCTGATCGCCCAGATGGCCCAGGGCCAGCAAGACGCCCTGCGCGAACTGCATGACCGCTACGCTCCGTACCTGTACAGCATGGGCCGCCGGATGCTGCGTGATCCAAG
>JANXWI010000324.1 GCA_025351205.1 Deinococcus sp. | reverse complement strand
GCTGCGCCAGGAGAAGGAAAAGGATGTCTTAGAAGGTCAAAGTACGTCTCAGCCAGCGTTTTTTCCCACCGGATCGCCTGAGCAAGATATTCCCAACCATAGTTCACCATGCTGACAGCTAAGCGACCATGTGACTTGAGCGGGATAGGCTTGAGTACATTCCGCCAGACACCTACCTTCAGGCAACATACCCAAGCCAGCGTCACCAACCCAAAAACCCGCTCCAGGCGCTCAGCGATGACCATCGCTGAGCGTTCCAGATCGAAGCCCCGCGTTTTCATGCTGCTGAAGGTACATTCGATGCTCCATCTCATCTGGTACACCTGCCAGGTTTCCCAGATGCTCACATCCGTCGCCAGCATCACCAACTCGCCATCCGCGTCGCGGGTGGCGACGACCTGCATCAGCGATCCATACACGCGGCCCTTCTGAAAGAGACAGTGAAGTTGCCCAGTCTGAATGTCACTGAACCACACGTCCGTTCGCAGTTCGTCCACAACGGTATCGGCACGCAGCCGAATCACCCGACGAATTTTTCGCTTCTGGAGGAAGGTGAACCAGGAGCGCCCGACGAACTCCCGATCTGCCACCAGCGCCTTCCAGCGTTTCGCTGGAAGGCTTCGGAGCAAGCGGGCAACCAGTCGTTCTCGTGTGGCCGAGTCACTGCACCCACCATGATCGAGGGCCACCCATACGAGGGGCAGGGTGAAGCCAGACAGCACCACACCAAGGACCAGCAGATTCAACGAAGAGTCACCGTGCTTCCAATTGGTCCGGTCCAGGCTCATGACCAATTTCCCAGCGGGCAGGAGTGAAAGCAGAAAGCTGAGGAACACGTCTGCGCCGAGTTGCTCATCGCAGAAACAGCGACTCAGACGCTTCCTTTTCGCTTCCGGCGTGCTGAGACCCGGCAAGCCATTGGCGAGCAACTTCTGGTTGGTCGTCTGCTTTTCGATCAGGGCAGAAACGACATCAGCGACACGTTGCAACGTGTCGCTTCGTAGATACGGAAGATGGAGTTTCAGGAGCTGCGAGAGCTTGGTAAGCTGGAGGCAGGCGGTTTCTTCGAGTCTCACAACCGAAGGAGGCCGCCTTTTACTGCCTCACACAGCAACCAAAAAAACAAATAGGCAAAATCCCCTCTGGCACGGTCTTCACCTTAAGTTGTCCGGTACTGAAGCCTCGGGCGTATTGATGAACCAACCCCAGAGTGATTCGGGCGCACGCACACTGATTCCAGCCTCAAAACTACCGAAACCAAGATACGTATTGATGTAATCGCCCGGATTGTTGTTGATGAACGTCTTGCTGCCAGGAAGCTGGATGGTGGCTCGAACACCACGGGAGGTCTGGGTGGTACGAACGCGAACAAACTTTGCATATTCGGCCATGAAAATTGCTCCTTATATTGCGTGGTTTGAAGTGGCCACTTCTGACTCCAGTATGCCCTGAACATAATTGATCTGCGAGAGTGTTTTCTACCATAAATCTATGTAATGCTCCCGGTAGTTTTCTCCTGTATACAGACAACTTCCGAGTTGCCGAATGGTGACGGCACTTTCCCCGATTCCGGGGAAAGGTGTACGCTGCTTGTGTCCTCCCAGCGCCCTGTTCGTCCGTTTGACTCAAAGAGAAATCGGCCAGAAGTACCGTCACCTGTTTTTCCCGGCACTTTCTGGAGGCCGCATGCAGCAGCGCTGGAGCATCGACGAGCTGATCGACCTCTGGACGCTGCTGCCCGCCGAGACCGAGCTGCTGCGTAACAAGACCGGGCCGACCCGGCTGGGCTTCGCGGTGATGCTCAAAGCCTTCCAGCACGAAGGGCGCTTCCCGTACAACGCCCACGAAGTGCCGGACCCGGTGATCGACTACGTGGCGCGGCAGGTCGGCGTGCCCGCCAGTGAATACCCGGCCTTCAACTGGCGTAACCGCAACAGCACCTATCAGCGCCAGGACATCCGGGCCTACTGCGGCTTCCGGGAGTTCAGCGTCGATGACGCCGAACTCCTGACCGTCTGGCTGTGCCAGACGGTGGTGCCGCGCGAGGCCCGTCCCGGCGCGGTGCTAGAAGCGACAATGACCTGACTGCGCCGGAACGGCATCGAGCCGCCCAGCCCCGGACGACTTCAGCGCTTCGTGGACGCCGCTGAACGGCAGTACGAGACGCAGCTGTGCCAGCGCATTTACGAGCGCTTGAACGTCGACCAGCGGACCGCGCTCGAAGCGCTGCTCAACCCCGTAGCACTGACCGAAACAGAGAAGAAGACGCCCGAGGGCGCAGGCCCCCGGGCCTCGCTGCTGCATTCGCTCCGCACCAACTCAGAAAAGCGTGGGGTGGAGAGCGTCTCCGAGCAGATCGAGAAGCTGCGCCTGCTGCGGGGCCAGAAGCTGCCGGAAAAACTCTTTGATGGAGTAGCCCCGCATTTCCTGACGCGCTACCGTGAGCGGGCCTCGACCGCCTCTCCCAGTCACTTCAGGCCCCAGGCCCCCGAGGTGCGGCTAACGCTGCTGTCGGCCTTCTGCGTGGCCCGGATGACGGAACTCACCGACGCGCTGGTGACGCACCTGATGGACATGGTCCACCACATCCACGTCAAGGCCGAGCGCCGGGTCGAGCGGACCTTCGTGGCCGAGTTCCGCCGGGTGCACAACAAGAACACCGTCCTGAGACAGCTGCTGGAGGCCGCCCTGGGCAACCCCGACGGCACCGTCCGAGAGGTGATCTTCCCGGTGGTGGGCGAGCAGGTCCTTCAGGACCTGCTGCGGGAGTACAAAGAGAAGGGCAACTTCCGTGAGCAGGTGCACACCGTGGTGCGCGGCACCTACCGCAGCCACTACCGCCGGATGATCCCCTGGTTGCTGACCGAGCTGGAGTTCCGCTCGAACAATTCGCACCATCAGCCGGTGATCGACGCGCTGGGGCTGCTGAAGCGCTACGTGGACAGCAGCGCACGCATCTATCCGCCCGAGGAGACGATTCCGGTCGGCGGCGTGATCGACCGTAACCTCCGCGACCTGATTCTGGAAACGGGTCCGGACGGCGGCACCCGCGTCAACCGGGTGAACTACGAGCTGTGCGTGCTCTCGGCGTTGCGGGACGCGTTGCGGTCCCGCGAAATCTGGGTGGTGGGGGCAGCCCAGTACCGTGACCCGGATCAGGACCTGCCACAGGACTTTGAGACTCAGAAGGCAAGTTATTTCTTGGCGTTGGGCCAGCCGCAGGAGGCCGAGGTGTTTGTGCAAGGGCTGGACCAGCGGCTGCGGGACGCGCTTTTGATGCTCCACGACGGGCTGCCCAGGAACAAAGACGTGCAGGTGGTAGAGCGCGACGACGGGCGCTTCGTGTTGACGCCCCTGACCCCACAGCCCGAGCCGCCCTTCTACGACACCCTGAAGAGTGAGGTGGGACGGCAGTTCTGGAACACCCTGCTGCTGGACGTGCTGGTCGAGGCCGACCAGCGGGCGGGCATCACGCCGCACTTCAAGAGCTTCCTGACCCGCGAGAACATGGGCAAGGGCGACCTGCAACAGCGGCTGCTGCTGAGCCTCTACGGGCTGGGCACCAACACCGGGCTGAAGCGTGTTGCGGCGGGGCAGGACGGGGTCGGCTACGCCGACCTGAAATACGTGCGCCGACACTACATCCATCCGGCAGCCCTGCGGGCGGCGAACGCGGCGGTGGTGAACGCCACGCTGGCGGCCCGCAGGCCGGACATCTGGGGTGAGGGCACCACCTGCTGCGCCAGCGACGCCAAGAAGTACCCGGCCTGGGACGGCAACCTGCGGACCCAGCGCTCGATTCGCTACGGCGGGGACGGGGTGATGATCTACTGGCACGTCGAACGACGTGCCAGCTGCATCTACTCCAGCCTGAAGTCGTGTTCCTCGTCGGAGGTGGCCGCCATGATCGAGGGGGTGCTGCGCCACTGCACCACCCTGAACGTCGAGAAGAATTACGTCGATACCCACGGGCAGAGCGAGCCAGGCTTCGCCTTCACCCACCTCCTCGGCTTCAAACTGATGCCGCGCTTGGCCGACATCGCCCACCAGCGGCTGTACCTGCCGACCATGGCATTTGCCGCGCAGGTGCCTGCCCTCAGCCCAGTGCTGGCACAGCGCGCCATCCGCTGGGACCTGATCCGTCAGCAGTACGAGCCGATGATCAAGTACACCACCGCGTTGCGGCTCGGCCTGGCCGACCCGGAGTCGATCCTGCTCCGCTTCACCCGGGCCAATGCCCAGCACCCCACCTACGCCGCGCTGTGTGAGCTGGGCAAGGTGCTGCGGACCATCTTCGTCTGCGAGTACCTGCACCGACGGGAGGTACGCCGCGAGATCCACGAGGGGCTGAACGTCATCGAGACCTGAAACGGCACCACCACTTTCATCTTCTACGGCAAGGGTGGCGAGATCAGCAGCAACACCTTGGAAGGCCAGGAGGTGGCCATGCTGGCTCTGCAACTGCTGCAGAACAGCCTGGTGTTCATCAACACCCTGATGATCCAGCGGGTGCTGAGCAGCGACCAGTGGCGACGGCAGATGGGCGCGGAGGACTGGCGGGCGCTGTCCCCGCTGATCTACCACCACATCAATCCCTACGGAGAATTCAAGCTCGACCTCACCCGCCGCCTCCAGCTGGACGCCGAGGAGACGCCGTGACCGGAACCCGCCGCACCGGCGCGAAGAAAAAGGCGCGGGAACTGGCGAAGCTGCTGCGCGCCGAACGGCCCGACTACGCCTACCTGAAAGACGTCTTCCGCTTCTTGCGGCTGGAACTGGAGGTCGAGGTGCCGGGAAGGTCCCGGCACCTGCCGTGGGTGCCCAGCGAACAGCAGGTCCGCGCCTTCTACGAGGCCGTGTGGCGCACGCGCCGCACGGCCGACCTGGTGCTGATCCGCACCTTCCTCTACACCGGAGTCCGGGTCTCGGAGCTGGTGAACCTTCAGCTGGCGGACGTCGACCTCGACGCCTGCCAGATCCGCGTCAACAGCGGCAAGGGGGACAAGGACCGGGTGGTGCCCTTCCCGGTGGGCTTCAAGGAGACGCTGGCGCTTCACCTGCATCAGCGCAATCAGACGGGCGGCACGTCACTGTTCGAGTCGTCCTGGAAGCGCCGCTACAGCGACCGGGGCGTGCGGCGGATGTTCGAGCGCTACACCGCGTTGGCTGGGCTGGATCACGCTCTGTCACCCCACAAACTGCGCCACTTCCTGCTGACCTGGCTGAAGAAACAGGGCCTGGACGACGCGCTGATCCAGCCCTACAGCGGCCACGCCTCGCGCCAGTCGTTGGAGGTGTACTCGCGCCTGGCCCTGAGCGACGCCCAGCGCGAGTACGACCGGGTGATCGGACGATTCCCGGTCTAGCTTGAGAAGCATTTCACTTTGCGTTTGATAGCAGTCTCCTTAAACCACCTCCCGGTAGCAGCGGATTGCGGATGGTCTGAAAATGAGACAGCTCTCACCATTGATAACTATTTAACCGGAATCCGTATGAACGGGCTGGGCATCCAATGACTTACCAGAAGTTGACCCCCCATCAGATCGGTTGACGGTGTACTAGGCCAGAATGCCTGCCCACTACTGTCCACCCTGCCGATGTACTTCCCTGGCCTGCCTGTCAGCATGAAAGCGGCCAGGGAAGTACGCTTATAGGGATTCCGGTCAATCGGTTATGAAATCACTGTTGACCGGCCAAGAAGCGGCCAAGCGTCGTCAACGGCGCTGTTCTGACCAAGACGGGCGCTGTTCTGGCCAGGAAGGCGCGCTGTCCTCACCAAGAAGACGAGGAGGTATAAAAATGGCGGAGTTTCATTTTTATACGGAATCCGTATCAGTCGGCCCTGGCCCAGCTTCATCACCGGAGGTGCGGACATGTATCCCACAGATTTCAGTATGACCCACGCGCTGCTCAGCGAACATCTGGACGCCCTGCGGTATGAAGCGGCCCAGCTCCGCGAGGTGACCCGGCAGGCCGGGAGTTCCAGGCCTGCCGGTCTGTTTGCCCGTCTGCGCCGGGTGCTCGCCCACAGCCGACCCCCCCGGGCCACCGAGGGAGAAGTCGGAGCCACGCAGCGGTGACGGGGGCACAGGCTCAACCCACAAGCGGGAACACTGAACAGGGTGTTCCCGCTTGCCGTGGCATGGGTTCTGGCGTTCAGGATTCCTGATCTGGAGCGCGCCCGGACATCGGCCCCGGAAAAAGTGGCGATGGTGTTCCAGGCGGCCTGATGTTCCACACTGCCCTGGGCGCGGCTTCAGGGCGCCATGCGCGTCAGCATGCGCGGGAAGGGAATGGCCTCGCGGATGTGATCGATGCCGCACAGCCAGGCAATGACCCGCTCCAGCCCCATGCCGAAGCCCGCGTGTGGCACGCTGCCGTAACGCCTGAGGTCCAGGTACCACTCGAAAGCGTCCAGCGGCAGGCCCTGCGCCTCGATGCGCTCTTTCAGCAGTGCATAATCGTGAATACGCTCCGACCCGCCAATAATCTCGCCGTAACCTTCGGGGGCGATCATGTCGTCGCACAGGGCCAGCCGCGCGTCTGCCGGGTCGGGCTGCATGTAGAACGCCTTGATGGCTGCCGGATACTTTTCGATCATCACCGGGCGATCAAAATGTGACCCCACGATGGTCTCGTGCGGCGCGCCCAGATCGTCGCCCCACTCCACGGGCTGTACGTCCGGCTGCACGTTCGGCGGCAGATTTCCCGACTCGATGTGCGCCCGGATGATCTCCAGCGCGTCCGTGTAGCTCACGCGCGGATAGTTGCCCTCCGCCGCGCCCGCCAGTTTCGACACGTCGCGGCCCAGCAGCTTCAGCTCCTCTCCGCACTCGGCCAGCACCCGGCGCACCAGGAAGCTCACGAACGCTTCCTGCAAGTCCATGTTCTGCGCGTGGCTGCTGGGGGCCACTTCCGGTTCGATCATCCAGAATTCGAGCAGGTGTCGCCTCGTCTTGGATTTCTCGGCCCGGAAGGTCGGCCCGAAGGTGTAGACCCTGCCGAAGGCCAGCGCCCCGGCCTCGGCGTGCAGCTGCCCGGTCTGCGAGAGGTAGGCTTTGTCTTCACCGAACAGGTCGATCTCAAACAGCTCGGTGCTGTCCTCGGCGGCGTTGGGCGTGAAGAAGGGCGCGTCGAAGCGGATGAAGCCCTGCTCGTGGAAGAAGTCCTGAATGGCCCGCTGCACACAGTCGCGCACCCGCAGAATGGCCCACGGGCGGCGATGACGCAGCCACAGGTGACGGTGGTCCATCAGAAACTCTATGCCGTGCTCCTTGGGTGTGATCGGGTATTCGCCCACCGGCTCGCTGACAGGAGAGAGGCTCCGCACACCCAGTTCGACCCCGCCCGGAGCGCGTTCGTCGGCCTTCACCTCGCCCACGACCTGCACGCTCTGTTCCTGACTCAGCCGCCTGGCCGCCTCGAACACGTCGCCACTCACGTCGCCCCTGAACACGGTGGCCTGCACGAAGCCGCTGCCGTCGCGCAGTTTCAGAAATTGCAGCTTGCCCTTGCCGCTCTTGTCGGTGAGCCAGGCGGTCAGGGTCACGGTCTGGCCGAGGTGCTGGCCGAGCTGGGCAATGGTGACGGCGGGAAAGGTTGCGGAGAGTTCTGTGGCGGGCGCTTCGTTGGTCATCTGGACCCAGTATAGAAGGGCCATTACCTGGAAGAAGGAACAGCGAATGAATCGACTGGGAGGATAAGATGGCAGATCAAAGAATCTATTCACGAATCCGAATTATCGTGAATAGATTCACTTGCATATCACACCTGATCTGCACGCAGTCTTTCCCCGTCCATCCGGTACACTCCGCAGATGCCATCTGCCCACACCTTTCCCAGAAGCCCTGCTCTCAATCTGTCCGGGGCCGCGTGATTCCCTGGGAGGAGCTGGGGCGCGCCCGCATTCCCGGCAGCGACAGCGAACTGGTGCTGGCCCAGCGGGGCAGAGAATACTCGATCAAGATCGCGGGGCATACGAGCGAGCTGATGAACAGCCGCCTCCACGGCTCGGAGGACGCCCTGGCCGACTACGCCTGCGAGCTGATCGTCAACCGTAAATGGCCACGGGTGCTGATCGGCGGGCTGGGCATGGGCTTCACGCTGGCCGCCGCCCTGAAGGCGCTGGGACCGGACGCCAGCGTGACCGTGGCCGAACTGGTTCCGGAGGTGCTGGAGTGGAACAGAGGCCCGATGAGTATGGTGGCGGGTTACCCGCTGACCGACGAACGCGCCCAGGTGCATGTGGGCGACGTGGCCGACCTGATCCGGGCCAGTGACGCGGCCTATGACGCTATTCTGCTCGACGTGGACAACGGCCCGGAAGGCATGACCAAGGAGGCCAACGACTGGCTGTACTCCCTGCCCGGACTGCTGGCCGCGCAAGCGGCGCTCCGGCCCCACGGGGTGCTGGCCGTCTGGTCCGCCGGGGCAGACGACCGCTTCACCGCCCGCCTGAAAAAAGCCGGATTCAGTGTCCAGACGCGCATGGCGCGTGCCCGGCCCGGTAAGGGGGCCAGGCACACCATCTGGCTGGCGAGAATCTGAGCAGCGACCTGGACAGATCTCATCTCAAATGGACGCGAAGTCCACCTCGGCTCAACCTCATTCACAGGTACCGAATTCACAGGTATCCAAACGTTCGTAGTTGCTTCCCCTGATCGGATTGATTTCGTGAATAGAACAGAGCCAATCCAAATTCGTATGGGTTCTGATGTTAAGGCAGGGCCATCGCTAGGTCGAGCGCCTCGGCCAGTCCGCCGTCGTTGACATGGCCCACCCGGAAACGTGAGGCGGCCACGGCGGCAGGCTCGGCGTTGCCCATCGCCACCGGATAGCCGACCACCCGCATGGCCGACACGTCATTTTCCCCGTCTCCGACCATCATCACCTGGTCGGTGCTCAGGCCATATCTGGCGGCCACCCTGCGTATCGCCTCACCCTTGCTCACGCCCGCCCTGGTGACGCTGATGAACATGGTGTCCGGCATGCCCGGACTGCCCGCCGGGTGCAGGCTCAGGCCAGGATGCGGCTCGGCCATCACGGCGGCCTGCTCATTCAACGGAACGACCCACTGTGCCCGCACCACCTGACCGCTCAGGCTGAATGCGTCTCGCCGCACGTAGGGCACGCCCAGCATCGCGGCGTGTTCCACGGCCCGCCGGTCACCGGACTCGGTGGCGTACTCGCTGTCGGTGTAGACCTCCAGAATCCGGCCCAGCCGCCTGGAGGCGCTGACCAGCTCCAGCAGCAGCTCATTGGGCAGCGCCTCGCTCACCGATTCGCCCGTCGCCACGTTCAGGATGCTGGCCCCATTTTGAAAGATGTGCCAGCCACCTGGGTCCAGCCGCCGGGCGTATCCCAGCGCGCGTCCGAAGGCAGGCCTCCCGGTGGACAGGCACAGGTGCATTCCGGCGACCACGGCACGCTCGGCGGCGGCCCAGACCTGCGGCAGCACTTCATTGCTCGACCCGACAAGGGTTCCGTCTACGTCAATACAGGTCAGACCCAACATACCGGCAGTGTAGCGGCCCGCCGGAAGAGGTCGTCTCCGGCGGGCCACTCAGGGCTGAACACGGTTGAATCTGGAGTCTGGACTGAATCTAGAGTCAGGTCGGAAGGCAGGCGGGCAAGAGGTCAAATCAGGCTGCCTCACACCAGACTGCTCAGCCACCCGGCGACCAGCAGCAGCGCCAGCACGCCCGACACGAACCACGCCAGCGAGGAAGGACGGTTCGGGGCGAAGTCGCCTGGGGTCGCCTCCTTTTGCGCGCGCCTCAACCCCGGTGTGCGCCGCAGCGCGGTCACGCCGCCTGCCCGGCTTCCGACTCGGCCACCTGGGCGGAGCGCTGTGCTTCCAGACCATGTGGCTCCAGACCGTGTGGTTCCAGGCTGTGCAGCGCGGCCTTGAGGTGCTTGTACACCTCGCGCTGCAACTCCAGGTCCACGGGCAGCTCGTAACGCAGCTGTTCCATGGCCTGGGTGATGTGCGCGCCGCCGCTGCTGCGCTCGAAGTCGGGCCGCGCCCACTCCGGCAGCTGAGGCTCACTCCTGGGGGCATGTCTGTGGTCGTCCCAGTCGGCCCACTGGCGCGGCAGGTCGTACAGGTAGCGCCCGATGCCGAACTGCACGGCGCAGCGCTTCAGGGCGTCGGAGGCGGCGGCCTTGAGGGTTGCGCGCTCGCCCTCACCGGCCTCGCCGATGTCCTCGCGGATCACGCCCAGCACGCTCAGGCGACCTTTGACGGTGGGAGACGCGGCCCCCGCCACCACTTCCAGCTCGAAGCTCCAGCCGTCGGGGCAGATGGCGTCCAGCCGGTCTTGCACCGCCCGCGCATCGACGTAGGCCAGCAGCAGGGCGCGGCTGCGCTCCTTGTTGAAGGCGGCGGGCCTCCAGCTCACCTGGTGGGCGGAAAATGGGGCCTGAAGTCGTCTCTGAACATCACTTAGCTTCATGAATTTAGTTTATAACAGAACGCCATTCTGGTCAAGACATAATTGATAAGGCTGTTTCGGCAGATTCTCATGCACGCCAGCGGTTTTTGTTCCAGGCCCAGGCCGCCTGACCGACCGCGTTTGGCCGGATCACTCAGGCAGCGCAATCACTCAGGCAGCGCAGTCCCAATCTGGGACGCGACATTTATCTGTGCGGGAGGATCTGAGCGGGAGGACAGGTCAGCGTTCGTCTTCTGCACCCTCAGCTGGCCGCAGCTGAATGCCGACCTCGGCCAGCTGGGCGTCCTCGACAGGGGAGGGGGCCAGCGCCATCAGGTCCTGGCCTCTGTTGTTCTTCGGGAAGGCGATCACCTCGCGGATGTTGCTGGCCCCGCTCATCAGCATGATCAGGCGGTCAAAGCCCCAGGCGATGCCGCCGTGCGGGGGCGTGCCGCTCGCCAGCGCGTCGAGGAAAAACCCGAACTTGGCCCGCGCTGCCGCCTCGGTAAAGCCGATGGCCGCGAACATCTGCGCCTGCACCTCGGGCTGATGGATGCGGATGCTGCCGCCGCCGACCTCGAAGCCGTTGAGCACCAGGTCGTAGGCCTGTGCCCGGATCTCGCCCTGCCGGGGCGTGCCGAACAGCGAAACGTCGTCCGGGTGCGGCGCGGTGAAAGGATGGTGCATGTAAGTCCACTCGCCGGTGTCCATGTTCTGATCGAGCTGTGGAAACTCGGTGACCCAGGAGATATGAAACTTAGGCCCAGCCGTCGCCAGGTCGAACAGGTCGCGCAGGGCGATCCGCACCGCGCCCAGCGCCTCGGCAGCGGGTCGCCAGTCGCCCGCCGAGAACAGCAGCGTCTGGCCGTTCTGCACGCCGGTGCGGGTGATCAGCTCAGCCGACGCGTCTGTCAGGAACTTGCTGACGCCGCCCGTGAAGCCGCCAGCCCCGCATTTGGCCCAGGCCAGCCCCTTCGCCCCGTTCTGTTTGGCGACGCGTTCCAGCTCGCCTTGCTGCTTGCGGGTCAGCTCCGGGGCCACCATCACCCTGACCGTCTGCGCGTCTGCGAACGCCGCGAACGCTCCGCCTCTGAACAGGTCACCGACTTCCGTGAACGCGTGTCCGAACCTCAGATCGGGCTTGTCGGACCCGTACCGGTCCAGCGCCTCGTGGTACGAGACGCGCGGAAACGGCGTGGGCAGCTGCACGTCCAGCACCGCCTGGAACACGTGCCGCAGCAGGCCCTCGTTCAGTTCCAGCACGTCGTCCTGCTCCACGAAGCTCATTTCCAGGTCGAGCTGGGTAAAGTCCGGCTGGCGGTCTGCCCGCAGGTCCTCGTCCCTGAAACAGCGGGCGAACTGGTAATAGCGGTCCAGCCCGGCGATCATCAGCAGCTGCTTGAACAGCTGTGGACTCTGTGGCAGCGCGTAGAACTCGCCCTGAG
>JANXWI010000307.1 GCA_025351205.1 Deinococcus sp. | reverse complement strand
TGGTAAGCTGGAGGCAGGCGGTTTCTTCGAGTCTCACAACCGAAGGAGGCCGCCTTTTACTGCCTCACACAGCAACCAAAAAAACAAATAGGCAAAATCCCCTCTGGCACGGTCTTCACCTTAAGTTGTCCGGTACTGAACGGTTTTCCCTACCCACCAGGACTTCTGGATTGAGAACTTATCCAATCTCCCATCATCCGGCCTCAGTCGGCAGCGGCGGTCACGTCGGGCGCGACTTCGTGTGCGCCCTCCTGCTGTGCCCAGGCGTGCAGGTCGGGCAGAACCCGCTCGGAGCGCACCACCAGCACCCACAGCAGGCAACCCACCGACTGAACACCGCCCGCCACCGCGAAGAACAACCCTGCCGGATACCGGTCCAGCAGCGGCGACACCAGCAGCAGCGTGATGGGCATGCCGAGCGTCGAGACGGTGCCCAGCACGCCGAACACGCGGCCCAGGTAGGGGCCTGGCACCATGCTCTGCATCAGGGTGTTGAGCGGCACGTTCAGGACGGTGAAGGCGAAGCCGATCAGCAGTGAGCAGGCCAGCAGCGCCGGGTACACGGGAAAACGGGCCATGACGAGGTACAGCAGCCCTGTGCCCAGCAGCCCCGCCGCCGTCGCCCGCCGCGCCGGAATCCGTGCGCCCAGCCAGGCGATCAGCCCGCCGCCCAGCAGCGCCCCCACGCTCTCGACGGCCAGAAACACGCCGTAACCTGCCGCCCCGGCTCCCAGCTGTTCCATCAGCTTGGGCGTGACCACCGTGACCAGCACCAGCACCCCGTTGAGTACCAGCCCGATGCACGGAATGAGCGTCAGGGTGCGCGAACGCCGGATCAGGCGCAGGCCGGAGCGCATGTCGGCCAGGATGGTGTGGCGCGGCCCCGTCAGCGGTTCGCGCTTGTGCAACCGCACCAGCGGCAGCAGCGCGGCCATGAGCAGAAAACTCACGCTGTCGATGAGTATGGCGACAGGCGACCCCAGGGTCGCCACCAGCACGCCGCCAGCCAGCGTGCCGATCAGCCAGGCCCCCTGAGACACGCTGCCGAAAATACCGTTGGCGCGCGCCAGCTGGGTCGGCGGCACCAGCTGCGGAAAGGCCGCGCTGCCCGCCGGGCCAGCGAAGATGCCCGCGAAGCCGCCCAGCAGGGCCGCGCCGTTGATGACCCACAGCGGCAGGCTGCCTAGCTGCAACACCAGCAGCGCCACGGTCAGCTGCAACACGCCCCGCAGCACATCGGCGGCGATCAGCGAGACCTTGAGCGGCAGGCGGTCCACCCAGGCCCCGGCCAGCGGGCCGAGCAGGTTCGGCCCCACGGCGCAGGCGAGCGTGACGGCCATCGCGCCCGCCTTTCCAGTCTGGTGCAGCACCAGAAAACTCAGCGCGATGCCCGCCAGCGCCGTGCCCAGCTGCGACTGTGCCGAGGCCAGCAGCCACACCACGAAGCTGCGGTTCCAGAGCTTGAGGTGGGCGGTCTGGGTCATGTATGAATGGTGCGGCCAGGGCTACTTCAATCTCCAGAGAAATATTCGAGTAGACAGCGGCTAGGCTGTGGGCATGTATGGCGGAACACTTCCAGCGGCGCGGGTGGCCGATTCGCGGCAGGCGGCACTGCTGCTTGACGTGTCGTTGCGCCCGCTGATCGGCGTGCTGATGGGCCGGTCTTGCAGCGCCTCCGAGGTCGCCCATGAACTGGGGCTGAGCGTCCAGCGGGCACACTACCTGCTGGGCAAACTGATGACCGCTGGCATTGCCGAGTTGGACAGTGTGCAGCCGCGCGCCGGGCGGGGTGTCCGGCGTTTCCGGGTCGGCCCGCGCTGGTTCGTGCCCTTCGAGGCCACCGGGGCGGAGACGCTCCACGCATTCCTGGCGGCCCAGATCATGCCGCGCATGGAACTGTTCGTGAGGCTGAGCCTGCGGCAGATCGGAGACGTGCATAGCCACTGGGGCTTCTGGCTGGAACATTCGGGCACGTCGAGCAGTCTGAATCTGGGCGACCCCGCAGGCAGGGCCAGAGAACTCTTCGAGGGCGACGAGCCGTTTCTGCTCAACCTGGGCACCATGCACCTCAGCCCCCAGAACGCCACCGAGCTGAAACGCCGACTTCTGGCGGTGCTCGAAGAGTTTCAGACGCTTGAAGACACGGGCGGCACGGCCTACGCTCTGGGCTTCCTGTTTGCCGAGGGCGTGATGGAATAAATGGAATGACCGCGCCGCACCAGTTTCGCCAGTCTGAACGTCTCTTCAGCCCAGCTCACGGTCTTTCATCCCGACGCCTGCAACAATGCCTTCATGATTGATGTGGCGATTGTCGGGGCGGGGCCGGTGGGGCTGAGTGCGGCCATCTCGGCCAAGAAGGCGGGCCTGAGTTACGTGGTGCTGGAGAAGGGCTGCGTGGTGAACGCGGTGTTCGACTACCCCACCTACATGACCTTTTTCACCACCGCGCCCGAGCTGGAAATCGGCAACCACCCGATGGTGACCGGCCACGACAAGCCGGACCGCAAGGACGCGCTGATGTATTACCGCCTGGTCGCTCAGCGCGAGGGCCTGAACATCCGGCAGTACACCGAGGTGACGCAGGTCCACGCGGCTCCGGCGGGATTCACGCTGGACCTGGAGGCCAAAGACGGCACCCCTGACGTGATCGAGGCGCGGCGCGTGGTGGTCGCCACCGGCTACTACGACAACCCGCTGCACCTGGGCCTGCCCGGCGAGGACTCGGAGAACGTGTCGCACTACTACACCGAGGCGCACCCTTTCTGGGGCCTGAACGTGACCGTGATCGGGGCCGGAAACAGCGCGGCGGACGCGGCGCTGGACCTTTGGCGCGGCGGCGCGAAGGTGAGCATGGTGGTGCGCGCCCCCGAACTGAAAAAGACCATCAAGTACTGGGTGCGCCCCGACCTGGAAAACCGCATCAGGGAAGGCAGCATCGCGGCGCACTTCGAGTCGCAGGTGACCGAGATTCTGCCGGGCCACGTACTGGTGCAGCGCTTCGATGGAAGTACATTCGAGCTGCCCACCGACTTCACCTTCGCCCTGACCGGCTACCGCCCGGACCTGAGTTTCCTGAACGGTCTGGGGCTGGCCGAACACGAAGACCAGTGTCTGGTGCTGACCGAACAGTACGAGAGCAGCGTGCCGGGCCTGTTCGTGGTGGGCAGTGCTGGCTTTGCGGGCAAGACCAATCAGGTGTTCATCGAGAACGGGCGCTTCCATGCCGATCACGCGCTGGCGGAGGTGGTGCGGCAGCTGAGGGGTCAGGAGGAACTGGTCGGCGTGTAAACGTTAAGGAAACCATTCATCTGGTTTTGGAACGGCCCCGCTAGCATCCGGTATGAAGCCGTTTCTGCTGGGAAGTGTGGCCCTCTGTCTGGTGGGGGCCGGGGCAAACGCGACCGCCCTGGCCGCCGACGCCAATCCGTTCAAGCCGGGTCAGTGGTGGGTGGTGCTGAGCACGAGCAAGCTTGATTCGTCCATGTCGCCTCTGACGACCTTTCGCATCATCCGGGCTACGCAGCAGGGGCGGCACCTCCTGGGAGAAGTCGCACTGGGTCTGGGCGGGCAGAACATCGTGGTGGACTACGACGAGGTCAACCATGTCATTGCCCTGGCCGACAGCACGCCGACAGTGTATGGGTCGAAAAACACGCGGCTGTGCGTTTTCGATGTCCGTGTGAGCGGCATGGTGTACCACGGCAGGGCGGCCCATTTCGCGCTGTCAAAACAGACCGCCAGCTTCGGGACTTTTTTCAAAGCGTGGGCGACCAAGCATCCCAAGGTGAGCGTACAAGACGGCATTTCTGCCTACACGAGAGCTTTGGCCCCTTCCGACAACACACCATGCAAACTGGACCTCGGCGACAGCCCCTGAGCCGGATATATTCATGGACCGCTGTGGTTAGCCCTGCCCTGCGCCATCAGCGCGCCCGGCGCTTTAAGGCATTTGTCAAAAAAGCTTTCTCTTTTTGACCGACCAGCGGGAGTGAATGTAGTCGAGCAGGTGGGAGGCGGGCAGGCGTGCTCAAGCGCGTATTGTCGTGAACGGACGCCCATGAGGACGCCACTCCTCCCGTTCTGCCCAAGCGGCGAAGCGTCGTCAACGGCGCTGTTCTCGCCAAGAAGAAGCGGGCAGGCGTGCCCAGCGGTCAAGCGTCGTCAGCGA
>JANXWI010000297.1 GCA_025351205.1 Deinococcus sp. | reverse complement strand
CCTGCGCCGCACTGCCCTGTGCCGCGCTGTCCTGTGCGGCCTCCCGCTCGTAGTACAGGCCATACCCCGGCGGCAGCAGCGACAGGATCACCTCCAGCGCCCGGCGCGCCAGCAGGTGAGGGTCGCCGCGCAGGGCCAGGCCCCTGGTCAGGGACGCGAAGCCCTCCAGCGCCTGGGTGCGGGCGTTCAGCTCGGCGTTGCGCAGGTGCAGAAGGCGGGCGGCCTCGCTGCGCTCCAGAGCCAGATTCAGGCTGTTGCCCACCGCCCGGAACACGCTGCGTTCGCGCTCGGTCCAGTCCGGCCTGCCCCGCACGCCCATCGCCAGCAGGCCGCACGGCTCCCCGGCCACGAACAGCGGATAGAACGCGCCCGCACCGTAGTCCTCGGTCCGGTCCACGCCCTCCCGCGCAGCGTCCCAGCCCGGCACGAACAGCGGCTGGCGACTGCTGACAGCGGCGGCATAACTCGGAGCGCCGAACGGCACGCCGGCCTGGATCACGGCGGCGACCTCGGGGGCGAAGTCGCCTGACCAGACGTAAGCCCGCCACAGGCCGTCTTCAGGCTCGAAGTAGGCCGCGCTGACCTCGCCCAGCGTGGAGCGCAGCACCCGGACGGCGTGCCCGGCCAGCTCCCGCACGCCCGGCAGGGTAGCCGAAAGCTCGCTGAACTGGACGAACGCGTCGAGCGAGGCCGCTCTGGTTTCCAGCTCCCGGATGCGTTCGGCAACCTGGCGTTCCAGATCCTCTGCCGCCGTCACGCGTCCCAGCGCCAGCACAACCTGCGGGGCGAGGGCCTCAAGAAAGCGGCGCTCGTCTGCGCTGAACTTGTGCGGCCCGGCAAACTCCAGCGCCAGCGCTCCCAGTGCCCGCTCGCCGCCGAGCAGCGGAACGATGGCCGCGCTGGCCCCTGCTGCGGCTCCCAGGTCAGGATAGGCGGCGATGAGCGACCCGGCCTGAGCGAAATACAGCGCCTGACGCCCGCGCAGACTGTCGGCAGCCGGAGAGACAGCGCTGAGCGGTCCGCCCTGCCACAGGACCGCCGCGCCGAGGAGTGGAATCCCTGGCTGCACGGTCTCTGGCTGCTTTGCCTCGAACGCCGCTTGGTGCAACCCGTCGCCCTGCACCATCAGCGCCGCCCCGGCCACAGCGCCCGGCACGCTGATCGCGCAGCGCAGCGCGGCCCGCAGCACCTGATCCCGGGTCGTGGCGGCCACCAGCGCGGCGCTCAGCTGGTACAGAGCCTCGCTGAGCGGCACGCCTTCATACGGGATAGGCGACGCCGCAGGCTGCGCGGCGGGGGATTCGGACATGCCGAAGGATAGCGTGACGCCTGGAATCAGCGGAAATACGTGAACCGGGTTCCGGCCTTTATCCCGCGTTTATCCGTCGTACATCTGCGTTGATTGACTGGCATCTTTTAACTGGCGTCCTGATTCGGAAGGACTGGACAGGAACAGTGCGCCCTGGTGATCCACGCGCCCTGGTGATCCACGCGCCTCGCTGCCCAGCATTCACCCGGAATCTGCTCAGGACTTCTGCTCAGGACTTCTTCGGGGCGGCGGTGATCTCCTCACGGTCCTGCTCGCCTGCCCCGTAGGGCGTCAGGTAACGTGCCAGCAGGGCCGCGCCGACGCCCGCCAGCAGCGGCACGAGCAGGTAGATCACGCCGCCCAGGCCCAGCGAACCCGCGACCAGGTTGCCGGTCAGCAGGGCCAGCGCGATGGCCGGGTTGAGGACCCCGCCGCTGCTGGCTCCGGCCAGCGCGATGCCCACGCTCAGGGCCAGCCCGATGGCGAGCGCGCTGGCGGCCTCCGGCACCTTAGAAATCACCACGCGCGTGACCACGAACACCAGCAGGGCGGTGCCCAGCATCTCAAAGATCACGGCGTTAAGCTGCGACCCGGGGGCGGCCTCGGGCAACCTCCGGCCCACGACCTGCCCCAGGCCCAGTGCCAGAAAGGCCCCTACCACCTGCATCAGGACGTACAGCAGACCGTCGCGCCAGTGAAACTGCCGGGCCGCCACCAGCCCCGCCGTGACCGCCGGATTGAGGTGCGCCCCCGAAACCTTGCCGATGGCGATCACCATCACCAGCAGCGTCAGGCCCACCAGCGCGAAGGTCAGGCCGGGCGGCGAGAGCAGGGCGGCCTCGACCAGAAAGAAGGTGCCGATCAGCTCGGCGATCAGGCTCTTGGGCAGGTTGTGGCGCCTCAGGTGCCCCTGCTCGTCTGTCTTTTGTGCACGCTTGAGGTTCGCGTTCGTGTTGCCCGTCTTCGTCATGCTTCTCCCTTCAGGTGGATTCCGCTCCATTCCGGAACACCCGTAAATGCGCCGGGTGTTCCTCCATACCGCAAAATCCGTACTTGTTCCCACTCCCATTCTTGTGCAGAACAGCGCCCATGATGACGCTTGCCCGCTTCTTGGCGTGAACAGCGCCGTTGACGACGCTACGCCGCTTCTTGGGCAGAACGGACGCGCCTGGGCACGCCTGCCCGCTTGGTCGGATTGATTCCGAACACAGCACGGAATCAATCGGAATCAGGTGGACAAACGCTGCATTCCAGAGGTGTGCCTGATGCGAAACATGGTAGGTGAAAGGCGGCGCAGGGAGCCGGAGCATGTGGGTCTGATGAATGGCGGCGCAGGCCGTTCGCCCGGTTCAGGAGGTGGTCTGAAAAAAACGCAGGACGGGAACGCTCTGCTTTGTATCTCAGGCCACATACCACTGACCAGTACGGTCTGCCGCCGGCCTGTGTCCGCACGGCGCACAACCGCCGGAAGGCGTCGTTGCCCCGGCACCGGACGAGGGCGTGTCGCCGTCCAGTGCACCCGGACGCCCGCCCTGACACCCCCCGCCGCCGGGCCAGGTCGGCTCCATTCACCCCGTCTTATCTGTGCGTGACCCTGTACACTGGGGTGCATGACAGCTACCGGAACCCTGTTCGAGGGCTACCGCCTGATGCGGCCCCTCGGCAGGGGCTGGCTTGGCGAGGTGTATACCGCTCAGAATCTCGACGGGGCCGGCATCGCCGCGCTGCGGATCGTGGTCCCGGAGCTGACCAGCCAGCCCCAGGTGATGACCCAGTTTCGCCGCCTGTACGAGAAGTGGCGGCGGCTCTCTCACCCCAACATCCTGAAGGTCGGCGAGCTGATCGAGCGCGACCACCGGATGCACTACGAGATGAACCTGGCCCAGAGTGGTTCGGTGCGTCAGCTGCTCCAGGCCCAGAACGGTCAGCTGCTGGACCTGCTGGTGGTGGTCGATATCGTGCGGCAGGTGGCGAGCGCCCTGGGGGCCGCGCACGACGCCAACCTGATGCACGGCGACCTGAAACCAGAGAACATCCTGCTCAGCCCGGCGCGCGCCATCCTGGGGCGGCAGGCCTACGGGGTGCTGGTCTCCGACTTCGGCGTGGGCGAGTTGCAGGCCTTCACCCACGGCGTACACGACCGCCTGATCGTGACCACCCCGGCCTACATGTCGCCCGAACAGTGCCGGGGCCTGAGAACCGAGGTCAAGAGCGACGTGTACGCGCTGGGCGTGGTGCTGTACGAGCTGCTCACCAACCTGGTGCCCTTCGAGACGCGTGACCTCGCAGACGCCATCGACAAGCACCAGCACGTCGCGCCCATTCCGCCCGGCCAGATCCGGCTCGATATTCCCCAGGACCTCGAAGAGGTGGTGCTGACCTGCCTCGCCAAGGCCCCGGAGTACCGCTACCGCAGCGCCCGTGAGCTGGAACAGGCCTTGCAGGGCGTCCTCAGCGCGCTGCTGCCCCAGGGTCCGAATCCCACCGTCGTTCTGCCGGACATTCCCGAGCCGCCCGCGCCGCGTATCGAGCCGCTGCGGGACCGCGCGCCGTTTCCCAGGCTCCAGATCGCCGGGGCCGACGGTCAGGTGTTCCGGACCGAGCCGTTACAGGGGCAGATGGTGACGCTGGGGCGCGCGCCCGGCAACGGCATCGTGCTGGAACACGCGGGCGTGTCGCGCCATCACGTGAGCCTGGAGGTGGAGGACGCGGGCGTGTTCGTGACCGATCTGGCCTCGACCAACGGCACCACGCTGTCGGGTCAGGCGCTGGAGGTCCGGACCCGCACGCCCTGGCCCGCCGGCGGCGTCCTGCGGATCGAGCCGTTCTGGCTGCGGCTCGATCCGCCGCAGAAGGTGGTCCAGCAGGCCCGCATCGGGGTGCTGGTCAGCGACAACGACCTGACGCTCACCCCCGGCGAGCTGACGGTACTCAAGGTGCAGCTGGCCAACACCGGGCGCACGGTGGACCACTTCCGCATGGAAATCGAGGGCGTGCCCGACCGCTGGGTGCAGAACCTCTACACCGAGCTTCAGCTCAACCCCGGCATGACCTCCGAAACCACCCTGCGCATCGTGGTGCCCAGGGAGGCGCAGTATCTGGCGGCCACCTACCCGGTCAAGGTGCTGGCCCGCAGCCGTGAAAATCCGGCAGACTTCGGCTACGCGCCCATGAACTGGGAACTGCTGCCGTTCACCGAGACCAAACTGGAACTGTCGCCGCGCCGCCGCAGCGCCTGGCGACGCACCCACTACGACCTGAAGATCACCAACGCCTCGAACATCCCGGTCACCTACAACCCGGCGGTCAAGGACGACGAGGGGCAGGTACACCAGCAGGGCCTGAACGAGCTGATGAACGCGCCGCCCAGCGGCGGAAACCTGGCCAACCTCATTCCGGTGCGCACCATCGTTTCCAACTTCATCATCCGGCTGCGCGAAGGCATGGGCAAGGTGCGCGTCGAGGCGCTGCCGCAGAACGTACGGGTCGATGCCGGGTCGGAATTCACCCACCGCATCCAGGTCAGGCTGCCGATTCGCTGGATCGCCTCGCCGCGCCAGCGCTCGCTGAGCCTGCACCCCAACCCCGACGGGGGGCGCGATTACCCCGAGGTGATGTCGCTGCTGCACCTGCCGGTGGTGCCGCTGTGGCTGCTGCCCATCGTGTTGATTGCGGGCGTGCTGTTCGTGATGTGGCTGCTCCAGGCCCCCAGCATCGTCACGGTCAGCGTGGTTCCTGTCGATCCCAAACCCCAGGTGACCCAGCCACCGCAGCCTCGGACATCACAGTCCCAGGTACCGACCATCTCCGACCAGCCCAAATCGAATCAGCTCAACCAGCAGCCGCGCGCCGGGCAGCCGTTCTACCTCGACTTCGAGACCCGCAACGCGGTGCGGATCGTGGTCAAGCCCTGGAACAAGACGCTGTATCAGGGCAACGGCAGGCTGCTGATCCCGGAAGGCATCCAGGAGCCGGTCAATGCCCAGATCATCGTGTACGGGCGCGTCAAGACCACCCAGCAGGCACTGACCATCACGCCCAGGCTGCCTGCGCCGGTGGTCAAGCTGTTCAGCGTCTCGCCGGAAAACATCTCGGCGGGCCAGAGTGCCACGCTGCGCTGGAACGTGAGCGGCGTCACCGAGGTGGTGATCGAGCCGATTGGAACCCAGCCTCCGAGCGGTACCAAACAAGTTCCCATCCAGGCCGACACCATGTTTCATCTGAGCGCCAAGGGGGCAGGCGGCGAGACCATCGACAAGACGCTGCCCGTGAAGGTGCTTCCGGCCAACATCGAGCTGTTCGAGGTGGTGCCCGCCGAGGCCAAGGTCGGCGAGACGGTCAAGATCCGCTGGAAGGTGCAGAACGCCGCGAGCGTGAGCATCGACGGGCTGGGCAGTGAGGTCGCCGAGGGAAGCCAGGATTACAAGGTCACCAAGGATCAGGTGTTCACCCTGCACGTCAAGGTGGGCGACCAGGAACAGATCAAAATTGCCAACCTGAAAGTTCTCGCGCCGGCCCCCGATGAGTTCACGGTGACGCCCCAGAATCCACAGATCGGCGACAAGGTGAAGGTCAAGTGGAAGGTGAGCAACGCTTCGAGCGTGACCGTCGAACCGTTTGGCGTGGTTCCGGCCAGCGGTGAGCGCGAGGTGGTGGTCACGGGCAGCACCACCTTCAGCCTGAAGGCCAGCAACGGCCAGTCGATCAGCGAACTGGGCAGCGTGTCGATCACCGCTACCGCCAAGCCGCCCAAGATCACCGCGCTCAGGACGCTGCCGGTCAAACCCCGCAGCGGCCAGCCGGTCAACCTGAGCTGGCAGAGCGAGAACGGTGCCAGCGCCGAACTGAGCGGCATCCCGGGGCAGGGCACCCAGGTCGTGCCGCCGTCGGGGTCCATCATCTTCACGGCTCCAGAGGCCCCGGCCTCACTGACCCTGAATGTCAAGGGCAGTGACGGTGTAAGCGTTTCTCAGGCGCTGGCCCTGCCGGTGCTGCCGGCTCTGCCGGTGGTCACTCCACCGGTAACCGCAGGGGGCGGGCAGATTGCGAGTGGCCAGGCGGCAGGTGGACAGGCTCCAGGCGGTCAGGCTTCAGGTGGACAGGGCGCGTCGCAGGCTGGAGCGGGCGCTGGGACTGGTCAAACCGGGGCAGGAGCGGGTCAGGGGGGTCAGGCAGCAGGTGGGCAGACGACCACAGTCCAGCCCCCGGTTCAGCCTCCGGTTCAGGCAAAGCCGCAGATCGTCTCGTTCACGGCCCTTCCCCGGCAGATCACGGCGGGGCAGTCGTTCACGCTGGCCTGGAGCACCAAGAACGCCTCGCAGGTCAAAATACAGCCGCTGGGCAAGGTATTCGGTCCGAGCGGCACGCTGGTGATCAAGGCCGACAAGAACACGGTGTACACCCTGACGGCCATTCCCACGGCTCAGGCGGGCGCGGCGGGCGTGGGACCACTGACCGGACAGGCCAGCGTGCTGGTCAGGCAGCCGGCGCCCGCCGCGCCCGCGCCCCGGATCATCGCCTTCACGCCCTCGGCCAGCAGGGTCAAGGCGGGCCAGCCGATCACCCTGGTCTGGGACACCAGAGACGCCCAACAGGTGAAACTCTATCCGGGCGGCAAGACCGTTGGAGCGAGCGGCAGTCTGGTGGTCAAACCCGACAGGAACACCATCTACACGCTGATCGCCACTTCGGCCAACTATGTCGCCGGATCCACCAAGCCTGACGCGGGCCGGGTTTCACGGCAGCTGAGCGTCAATGTGGAGGCCGTGGTGGTTGCGCCTCCGACCCCAGGAACGGGCACAGGGGCCAGCACCTCCGGAACGGGTCCAGCCGGGGCCACTCCGGGAGCGAACAGCAGACCTGTGGTCGAGGAATTCTCGGTCACGCCGCCGAGAATTCATCCGGGCGACTCGGTGACCATCAGCTGGAAAGTCAGCGGCGTCCGGCGGCTCTCGATCAGCCACCTCGGCGACCAGAACGCCGCCGGACAGGTGGAGCGCAGACTCAACTTCTCGACGGCCTACGTCCTGCGGGCCGGGACAGGCGATCAGCGGGTCGAGCGTCGCGTGGCCGTGGAGGTGGTGGACGCCACTGTCCCTCTCGCCACCGAGGCCTCACCGGGCAGCAGCGCCGCCGGACCCAGCGGTGAGAGGTAGGCAGACAGAAGGGCGGCAGGTGTCCCAGGCAGAAGGGAGTTGGCGCGCGTCACCTCCCCCTTCAGAGCGTCCCCGCAGCATGTAAACTAGAGCAGTTGTCCGAATTCCGGTACGAAAGAACAACCAAGGCGTCCCTCCATTCTCCCACCCGCTCGACTAAATTCACTTCCGCTGGTCGGTCAAAAAGAGAACGCCTTTTTTGACAAATGCTCTAAGCCCATCACCACAGAGACCACAAACATGTTCCCCGACTTTCACTCACCTCAAGGAGACACCTGATGCCCGACGGACCACTGATCAAAGCCAGGATTCAGACCATCGAAGGCCCGCACCTTGAGGTCGAGTGCCTGTTCAACCCCAAGGAATACCTGATCCAGCGCAGCAACAGCTGGGGTCCTGTCGAAAACAGCAAGACGAATGCCAGCGACCTGACGTTTTCGGGCAGCAGCGGCGCGAAGCTCAGCCTGCAACTGTTTTTCGACACCTATCTGCGGTCTGGCGATGGCAAGGGAGCCGCCCAGACTCCGCAGGACGTGCGCGTGTACACCGACCAGCTCTGGCAGATGATGAACATCCAGGGCGTCTTCAAAACGGAAACCGACAAGAGCCGCCCACCGAGGGTCCTGTTCAGCTGGGGCAAGAACTGGCTGTTCAATGCCGTGATCACCACCATGCAGCAGCAGTACACGCTGTTCACGCCGTCGGGGATGCCGGTACGGGCCATGGTCACCGCCGAGTTTCAGGAGTCGCTGGAGCACCTTTCGCTGATGGCGGCCAACAGCGCCAGCGAGGCGATCAGTGCGGGTCTGCGAACCGCAGTGGGCAGCACCTATGGTGATCTGCGCAAGTCGTATGGACGGTGATGCCCAGTGACAGCACCCGCTGAGACGTCGCTTCCAACCAACCTGCGCGGCGCAGTTTCCAAGTTTCACATCCGTGTCAGTGGTCAGGAGCTGGAAACAGACGAGTTGCTCAGCCTGCACTCGCTGAGCATTGAAAGCAGCCTGCACCTGCCGGACATGCTCACACTGACCTTGCGCGACCTGACCCCGATTGTCGAGAAGGCCAAAGCCTACAGGCTGATCGATGACCGCAAGGGCAAATTTAAAAACGGCAACGACATCACTGTGTCGATTGGCGTGGGAGACAACCGCGAGGAAAACGTCTTCGACGGCCAGATGGTTGAGGTCGAGGCGCACCTGGTCCAGCATGGACAACGCCTGGTGGTCCGCGCCTTTGACCGCCTGCACCTGCTGTCGCGGGGAACTTTTACGCGCACCTTCCAGAACGTGACCGATATGGACGTGGTCAAGAAGATCGCCCAGGAGCGGGGCCTGAGCACCAAACTCGGCCCGGCCAGTTTTGTTCACGACTACGTGCTTCAGAGCAACCAGACCGATCTGGAGTTTCTGCGCGAACGGGCCGCCCGCCTGGGCTACCTGCTGTTCATGGACGGCAAGGAGCTGCACTGCGTGCCGATGGAGAGCATGGGGCACGCCGCCGACCTGCACTGGGGCGGCAATCTGAGCGAATTTCAGCCGCGCGTGAGCAGTCTGGGCCAGGGCAGTGAGACCGTGGCGCGCGGCTGGGACCCGCAGCGCAAACAGGTGGTGGTCAGCTCGTCGGGCAAGGGCAAGGGCAATCCAGAAGTCGCCGCCGCCGGGGAAGAAGCGCTGGCGGCCCCCTACGCCGTGACGGGATTCGTGGTCCGCAAGGAAAAACAGGCCGACCAGTACGCCAGCGGCGACGCCGACCAGCGGCGGCAGAAGTTCGTCGAGGCCACCGGTGTAGCGGGCGGCAATCCCAAGATGACGGCGGGCATGACGGTCAAGCTGATGGGGGTGAGCAAGCGCTACGAGGGCACCTACATGCTCTCGGCGGTGACGCACAACTATCAGAGCGACAGCGGTTACACCACTGAATTTACGGTCAGCGGCATGCGCGCCCCGGACGTGGCCCAGACGCTGGCCGGGGTCAAGACGGCCAAGGCGCAGTACGGGTTTGTGATCGGGATCGTGACCAACAACGACGATCCCAAAAACCAGGGCCGGGTCAAGCTCAAGTTTCCCTGGCTCTCGGAAAAGCATGAGAGCGACTGGGCCAGAATCGCCATCCCCGGCGGCGGCCCGAAGCGCGGCATGGCCTGGATTCCAGAGGTCGAGGACGAGGTGCTGGTGGGTTTTGAAATGGGCGACATGCACCACCCGTACGTCATCGGCGGGCTGTGGAACGGCGTGGACTCGCCACCGGAGCCGAGCAGCAAACTGGTCAAGGGCGGCAAAACCGTGCACCGGGTGCTGTACTCGCGCAAACAGCACAAGATCATCTTGGACGACAGCGACGACACACCGGGCATCACGGTTGAAGACATGAACGGCAACGTCATTCACATCGACAGCAAGAAAAACAAGCTCACCATCAAGATGAAAGGAGACGTTTCGGTGGAGGCCCAGGGCCGGATGGACCTGAAGGCCCAGACAGGCGTGAGTATCGACGGCGGTGCGGGCGAGGTTACCGTCAAGGGTACCTTCATCCGGCTGAACTGATGGCGTCCGCCTGAACTGACGGTCGGTCTGTACAGGTTTCAGAAATGCAGGTTGCCGGAGAAACTGCGTTTTTCGCGCTCCCAGACGGATTTCGGCCCCGCACCCGCCGATGAGACGCCGACTGTTTGCTACGCTGAGGGTTAACCGGGGTGAGCTTTACTCAGGAGGTGGCGCGCTGTGGAGTACAAATCCAGGTCCAAACGGTCCAGGCAGGCCGGTGATTCACTGCTCCGGGTCAACCGCCAGGGCCTGACGGCCCAGCGCAGCCTGACTCCCGACCTGAGCGTCCGGCGAGCGCCCCTCCTGCCCAGGCCCCAGGCCAGCCCCCGGCAGTTGCACCTCCAGCGCAGCGAGAAGCAGCTCAGCGAGTTCACCGTGTCACCCGTCACCGCCCAGCGGCAGGCGATGGCCCCCGTGTTCGAGGCGTTTCAACTCCAGCGGGAGATGTTGGACACGTCTGGCCTCAGTTCCCACCGTCAGAGTCTGCAACGGCAGATCGAGGAACACCGG
>JANXWI010000276.1 GCA_025351205.1 Deinococcus sp. | reverse complement strand
CTGCCCGCAATGCCCTTCTGCATCTTCATGGCGAGTTCTACGGGCGTCACGTTGTCTTCCACGCCGAACACCAGCAGGGTCGGCACCTTGATGGTCGCCAGAATGGGGTTAGCGTCGGGGCGGGCGGCCAGGGCGTTGCCGCCGCCGACTGCGCCGTTCAGGCTGGCCTGCTTGACGATACCGCTCAGGAAGGCCACCTGGGCGGGCATCTTCATGCGGCTCACGCCGGTCAGCATGCGGGGCAGCAGGCCGGGAACCAGGCTCGCCACGCCCATCTCCTGCGCCTGCTGGGCGTTGCCGCGCCAGCCTGCCGCCTCTGCCGGGCCAGCCGGGTCGGCGGTGGTGTCGATGAACACCAGGGCGTTGAAGCGCGTGGGGGCCAGTTTGTACATCTGGAGCAGGGTCATGCCGCCCATGCTCATGCCGCCCACCGTGGCGGTCTTCAGGCCCAGGGCGTCCATCGCGCCCAGCATGGTGCGGGCGTAGTTCTCGATGCTGGCCTCCTTGCTGGGGGCCACGCTCTTACCAAAACCCGGCAGATCGACGGTGATCACCTGAAAGCCCGCTCTAGCTAAGGCCGCGCGGTTGTCCCTAAACAGCTCGCCCGACAGCGGGTAGCCGTGGATGAGCATCATCGGCTTGCCCGCGCCCACCGACCTGAAGTACACCTTCGCGCCGTTCACCTCGATGGTGCCGCTGGCCGGAATTTTGCCGTTCATCATGGCGCTGCCCATTTTCACGGGGGTGTTCATCATGGGCGCAGTCATGGTCTGACCGGGTTGCATGGCGGGGGCTGGCATCGCCGGAGTCGCAGGCATCGGCGTGGCGGGGGCGGCAGGTTGGGATGGCATAGCGGGCGCTGGCGCGGGTGTGGCGGTCTGGGCCAGGCTGGTGGCCGAGAACGCGGCCAGGGTTGCAGAAATGATCAGGGTACGCATGGGTGCCTCCTGAGGCAAGAGAGAAACGGGAACGCTGAACTTCTGTTCGGCTGGGTCAGTTGAGTGTGTCAACCGGACGCATGCCGGAGACGCAGATTAAATGCGTGGACCAGATGCATGGATCACATATGCAGGTCGGACCTCCAGAACTGTACAGTCGGTTGCGAGCAACCTATCTGCGTCTCAAGGAAGGCTCTGCCCCGGCTTCAGGTGGACCCAAGGAATGGTGGAGGCCCGCCCAAGGCCTGCCCGTGACTCAGCCAGTCAGGATGAGAGGCCGGGTTAAACTGGGGGCCGTGCAGGAGGTACGAGCGCCCGCCCACCGGTTCAGGCTTCCAGATCAATTCCCACATCAGGTACCGAGATCAAATTTAAGGACGTGTCTCATGACCCAGCCCGTACCCCAACCCGCCCTGCCGTCCCGCCCCGCCCGCCTGACCACCCTGCCCGCCTGGAAGGCGCTGGAGGCACACCACCAGCAGACCGTGAGCCTGCATCTGCGTGAACTGTTCGCCGCAGACGCTGAGCGCGGCGAACGCCTGAGCCTGGAGGCGGCGGGGCTGTACCTGGATTACTCCAAGAACCTCGTGGCCGACGAGACCCTGGCGCTGCTGCTGCAACTGGCCCGCGAAACCGGGGTGGAGGCCCGCCGGGACGCGATGTTCACGGGCGAGCGGATCAATACCACCGAGGACCGTGCCGTGCTGCACACCGCCCTGCGTGCGCCGCGTGGCAGCGAGGTGCTGCTGGACGGTCACGACGTGGTGCCAGACGTGCATCAGGTGCTGGACCGCATGTCGGTGTTCGTAGAGCAGGTTCGCGCCCGCACCTGGCTGGGGCACACCGGGAAGCCGATCATCAATGTCGTCAACATCGGCATCGGCGGTTCGGACCTGGGGCCGGTGATGGCCTGCCGGGCGCTGGAATTCTATTCAGATCGCCAGCTTACCCTGCGTTTCGTGTCGAACGTGGACGGCAGCGAGTTCGTGGAGGCCGTGCGGGACCTGAACCCCGAGGAGACGCTGTTCATCGTGAGCAGCAAGACCTTCACCACCCAGGAGACGATGGCGAACGCCCAGAGTGCGCGGGCCTGGAGCCTGGACGCGCTGAAGGACGAGGCGGCGGTGGCGCGGCACTTCGTGGCGGTGAGTACCAACGCAGACGCGGTACAGGCCTTCGGCATCGACGCGGCCAGCACCTTCGGCTTCTGGGACTGGGTGGGCGGGCGCTACAGCCTGACCAGCGCCATTGGGCTGAGCCTGATGCTGGCGGTGGGACCGCAGCACTATTTTGATTTGCTCGCGGGCTTTCACGACATGGACGAACACTTCCGCACCGCGCCGCTGGAGCAGAACATGCCGGTTCTGATGGCGCTGATCGGCCTGTGGCACACCGACTTTCTGGGTGCCCAGACGCTCGCGGTGCTGCCCTACGACCACTACCTGTCGCAGTTTCCGGCGTACCTGCAACAGCTCGACATGGAGAGCAACGGCAAGCACGTCACGCTCACGGGCGAAGCGGTGGACTACCAGACCGGCCCGGTCATCTGGGGTCAGCCGGGCACCAACGGCCAGCACGCCTTCTATCAGCTGATTCACCAGGGGACCAGGCTCATTCCCTGCGACTTCATCGGCTTCATACAGACGCTCAACCCGCTCGGCGGGCCGCTGGGCCATCACCACGACCTGCTGATGGCGAACGTGTTCGCCCAGACCGAGGCGCTGGCCTTTGGCAAGACGCTGGAGCAGGTGCTGGCCGAGGGCGTGCCCGGCGGGTTGGCACCGCACCGGGTCTTCGAGGGCAACCGCCCCACCAACACCCTGCTGGCAGACCGGCTCACGCCGCGCGTCCTGGGCGCACTGATTGCGCTGTACGAGCACAAGGTCTTCGTGCAGGGGGCGGTGTGGAACATCAACAGCTTCGACCAGTGGGGCGTCGAACTGGGCAAGGTGCTGGCAGGCCGGATCGTGCCGGAACTGAGCGTCAGAGCTGAGCCAGAGCTGAGCCACGACAGCAGCACCAACGCGCTGGTCCGGCGCTACCGGGCGGGCCGGGGCAGCTGAGGAGTCAAACTCTTCTCCCCTTACTCGTAGGGACATTCGATCAAAGTAAGGTGGATTTAGGTCCCCATGCTCCCTCACCCTTGAGGGGGGAGGGCTGGGGAGGGGGTGAGCAGGCCGAGCGTCCAGGTACACCGTCAACCGATTTGGGTGGGGTTCTTGGTCAGAGTTCCTCAGATGCTCGGCCCGCTTCCCCCTCACCCCCTCGCTACGCGAGGCCCCTCTCCCACGAGGGTAGGGGGAAGAGAACACTCGGCAGATCGGTTGACGCTGTACTGGACGACGTTTTCAGAGTTCGCTCTCTTGTCAGCCGAAAAACTGTCCAAACCAATCTTTCTGCCGCCCTCCGGCCTCAGCCCTTCGCCAGCCTCAGCCTTTTGCCAGTCTGATGGCCGCCGCGTACATCATCTGCACGCCGGTCCTGAGCGCGGCCTCGTCGATGGTGAAGCGCGGGTGGTGGTGCGGAAAGCCGGATTCCAGGGCGTCGTTGCGGCTGCCCACGTTGAAGTACGCGCCGGGCGCTTTTTCCAGGTAGGCGCTGAAGTCCTCGCCGCCCATGGTGGGCTTGGCGACCACCGTGCGCTCCTCGCCCACCACCTCCAGGGCCACCTGCCGCAGCACCTCGGCCACGCCGTCGTCGTTGATCAGCGGGCGGTAACCGGCCTCGTAGCGGTACTCGTACCTCGCGCCGTGGGCCTCGCAGATGCCGCGCAGCACGCGCTCGATCAGGTCCGGGGCGCGCCCTCGCAGGCCGGGGTCGAAGCTGCGGACCGTGCCCTTCAGCTCGGCGCGGTCTGGAATGACGTTGGTGGTGGTTCCGGCCTGAAAGTACGTGACGCTGATCACCAGGGCGTCCAGGGCGCTCACGCCCCGGCTGACGATGTATTGCAGATTGCTCACCACCTGCGCCCCGACGGCGATGGGGTCCACCGCCTCTTCCGGGTGTGCCGCGTGCCCGCCCCGGCCCAGAATGGTGATGTAGATGTTGTCGGGCGCGGCCATGAAGGCCCCCGGTTTGACCGCCACCACCCCGGCAGGCAGCTGAGAGTTCAGGTGCAGGCCGCTCACCACGTCCACGCCGTCCATGAGGGCGGTGGCGAACACCAGTTCTTCCGCGCCGCCCGGACTCTGCTCCTCGGCGTGCTGGAAGATCATCCGCAGTTCGCCGTCCCAGTCTGACGCCTCGCTCACCAGCCGCGCCACGCCCAGCAGAATGGCGGTGTGCCCGTCGTGGCCGCAGGCGTGCATGCTGCCTGGATTCTGCGACAGATAGGCGAAGCTGTTTTCCTCGGTAATCGGCAGCGCGTCGATGTCGGCCCGCAGCAGCACCGTCTTGCCGGGGCGCGTTCCTTTCCGGACGGCCAGCACGCTGGTGGGCGTGAGCTGCGAGACTTCCAGCCCCCCCATGCCGCGCAGCTCGCCCGCGATATATGCAGCCGTCTGGTGCTCCTGAAAACTGACCTCGGGGTGCTGATGCAGGTGCCTGCGCCACGTCACCAGCTGGGCCAAGAGCTGGGGTTCCAGGGCCGTGAGACGCTCGGTGCTTTGCTGAATCTCCAGGTTGTGGGTCATGCCACACAGCATAGAGCGTGAACGGAGCGGGGTTCGAAGGTGATGTGAATGGCAAATCTGAACCTTTCTGCCTGTTGCCCCGTACATAGACCGGAGGCAACACCATGACCAAGAACAGTCCCGTCAAGAACAGCACCCTGGCTCTGAGCATCCTGACCGCCCTGATGGTTTCCGCTCCCGTCCTGGCTCAGACCGCGCCAGCACAGACAACGCCAGCACAGACAACGCCTGCCGATACCATGAAGACCGCCGATACCATGAAGACCGGCAGCAGCATGATGAAGGCTGCGCCGACCTTCATGTTTTCTACCCAGGCGGGCATGAACATGATGATGAGCAATGCGGGCGTGGTGGATATCGCGGCGGTTCCCGGCGAAAAGCTGGTTTCGCGCAGCGTCAGGGGGCAGGCCGCCACGCTGCTTTACAGCGGCAAGAACAGCGCCAGCATTTTTGCCTTCTACGACAGGGCCATCAAGGCTGAGGGCTGGAAGACCACCGCCATGGACGGCAAGATGATGACTGAGGGCACCATGGCAAAACCGACAGACAGCATGGCGGCCAAGCCAGCAGAGACCATGGCAGGCAGCGCCATGATGGGCGGCACGCACAGCGCCACCTTTGCCCAGGGCGGGCACACCATCGACCTCAAGGTGACCGAATCGGCGGGCCGCGTGACGGTCAGTTTCAAGTCGAATTGATCTGAAAAAGCCCACGCAGCAAGCAGAAGTAAGATGAATCAGCCTCAGCCTCTGGCTCTGCCACTCAGATGATGAAACCAGGGCGATTGGGGATCAGGACCGGGCGCAAGCGAGTCTACAAAGGCCAGCTCTCGCCCGGTCCTGGTTTCTGCCTTGGCTGGCTCTGTTTCGCCCCGGCTACCTGAAATACACCCAGCTCTGTTTCTCCCACCTGCGTCCCAGTTCGCCGCGCAGCCGCAGATATTCGGCGTGGGCCAATGTCTCGGCCACCGCGAATCTCCGCGACGAATCGCTCAGCTCGCGGTTGAACATGACCTGCGACAGGGCGTAGGCGTGCATCGGCTGCGCGGCGAGGGTGTCCCGGACCAGTTGCAGCCGCTCGTGGTGGTGGGCGCTCAGCTCACGCGCCCGCTCCGCCACGCCCTCCATGACCGGGCCGTAGTGGCCCACCACCGCCCGCGCCGGGTTCAGAGCCGCCAGCCTGCTCAGCGTGTCCAGGTAGTCGCCCAGCGGGTCGGGGCGGCTGTAGCCGTACAGGCCCACATTCGGGCTGATGCGCGGCAGGATGGCGTCGGCGGCGATCAGCAGGCTCAGCTCCGGCTGCCACAGCCCCAGGTGGCCGTCGGCGTGGCCGGGCAGCCACAGGATCTGCCAGTCGTGGCCGGCCAGTCCGTCTCCACCCAATCGCAGCGTCTCGCCCTCGCGCAGCGGCTGGACCCGGCTGGCGGGCAACACCCGCTCGCGGGTTCGGAGCGCCTCGGCGTCGTGGTTTTGCATGGATGCGGGCGGCACGCCGTGGTCCAGAAAGTGCCTGGTGTGGCCGGGCAGCCACTCTTCCCAGCGGTGCCAGTACTGCTCGCCTCTGGCAATTTCGATGTCGAGCATGTAGATGCTCGCCCCGCTGCGCTCCTCGATCAGCCCGGCCAGTCCGTAATGGTCGGGATGATGATGCGTCACGATCACCCGCTCTACGCTTTCCCAGTGCAGTCCCAGAGCGTGCAGTCCGTCCTCTATCGCCGCTCTCGCCTCCGGAGTATTGATGGCCGTGTCGATCAGGGTCACGGGCGAGGC
>JANXWI010000272.1 GCA_025351205.1 Deinococcus sp. | reverse complement strand
CGCCAAACCGTACTTTTTGACACTCATCTCTTGGGCAGAACAGCGCGGCTGGCCACGCTTGCCCGCTCTGTTCGCCAAAACTCCAGGAGTTTTGTTCAATTTGGTATCAGAAGTCCGGCCTTTAGCCCCTCCCCCTTGAGGGGGGAGGCTGGGAGGGGGTGAGCCGAAGCGCCCCCACCTCTCAATTTCAACGGAGGTTCAATCATGACCGACACTGCCATTAAACCCGCCACCATCAGCCACTGGATCAACGGCGTCTCGACTCCCGGCACCTCCGGGCGCAGCGCGAAAGTGTACAACCCCGCCACCGGGCAGATGCAGGCCCTAGTCGATCTGGCAAGCGTGGAAGAAATCAACGCCGCCGTCGCGCAGGCCACAGCCGCTGCCAAAACCTGGCGACTGGTGCCGCTTAGCAAACGCGCCGAGATCATGTTCCGCTTCCGGGCGCTGATGGACGCTGGCCGAGACGATCTGGCCCGCATCCTGACCCGTGAGCACGGCAAGGTGCACGGCGACGCCCTGGGCGAGATCGCGCGCGGCATCGAGAACGTGGACTTCGCTTGCGGTATTCCGAATCTGCTGAAAGGTGGCTACTCGGAAGGGGCCAGCACCGGGGTCGATGTCTATTCCATCCAGCAGCCGCTGGGCGTGGTGGCGGGCATCACGCCGTTCAACTTCCCGGCGATGGTGCCGCTCTGGATGATAGCCAACGCCCTGGCCTGCGGGAACGCGTTTATTCTCAAGCCCAGCGAGAAAGACCCCAGTGCCAGCCTCTTTCTTGCCGATCTGCTCAAACGGGCGGGCGTACCGGACGGCGTGTTCACCGTCATTCACGGAGACAAGGTGGCCGTCGATGCGATTCTGGAGCACCCCGACATCGCGGCGGTGTCGTTCGTGGGCAGCACCCCGATTGCCCGCTACATCTACCAGAAGGGCACCGAGCACGGCAAGCGGGTACAGGCGCTGGGCGGAGCAAAGAACCACATGCTGGTGCTGCCCGACGCCGACGTGAACATGGCCGCCGACGCCGCTGTGAGTGCCGCCTACGGCAGTGCTGGCGAGCGCTGCATGTCGATCAGCGTCGTACTCGCAGTAGGTGACGTGGGCGACGATCTGGTGAACGCCATTGCCAGCCGCCTGCCCGCCCTCAAGGTCGGCCCCGGCAGTGACGCACAGAACGAGATGGGGCCGCTGATCTCGCGTGAGCACCGCGACAGGGTGGCTGGGTACATCGCCAGCGCAGAGGCGGACGGTGCCACTGTGGTCGTGGACGGGCGCAAGCAGAGCTTCGAGGGCGACGGCTTCTTCCTGGGCGTGTCGCTGCTCGACCATGTGAAAGAAAATATGGATGCTTACAAAGACGAGATCTTCGGGCCGGTGCTGTGCGTGGTGCGCGTGCCCAGCTACGAGGAAGGGCTGCGCCTGATCAACGAGAACGAGTACGGCAACGGCACCGCCATTTTCACCCGTGACGGCGGCGCGGCGCGGCAGTTCCAGTTCGAGTGTCAGGTGGGCATGGTGGGCGTGAACGTGCCGATTCCGGTGCCAGTCGCGTACTACAGCTTCGGCGGCTGGAAGGCCAGCCTGTTCGGCGACACACACATGTACGGCCCCGACGGCATCAAGTTCTACACCCGCTCGAAGGTCATCACCTCGCGCTGGCCGGAGCCGAGCAGCAGCAAGATCGATTTAGGGTTTCCACAGAATCGGTAGCGTTCAGGAACACAGCTGCCGCGCCTGCCCCAGAACAGAGACGGCGAGCGCGGCAGCTTCGGGTCTTGGCATCAGATTGACGGGACTGGGATGCGGGCAGGTCAACACCTTGATGGGCTGAGCGAGCAGCGCCGAAACGTGTGTCCAGCCCTGTGCGGCCCGGTTTCCGACCAGCACCACGACCTTCAATCCGGGCAGCAGCGAGATCAGTTTTAAGGTGTCCGAGGCCGCTTCTTTCAGATGATTTTCGCTGGGAACCACGACCCGCTCGGCGCTCAGCTGCCAGGGGAAACTGTTCCACACCAGTACCCTGTCCCTCGACAGCCCGGCCAGTTTCAGCAGGCAGCTCAGGTTCTCGGCGGTGCCGTCTGGATTATCGAGCGACACAAACTTCGTCCTTGAAACCTGTGGTCCGGGCGATTCCAGCAGCAGCAGCACCTGGGCACCTGTACCGCCACTTTCTGGGTCAAAGTAGGGCATCCAGCCAGGTAAGTGAGGATCGGCGGTCTTACGGATGCACTCCACGAAGGCCGTCAGCGGCGCGATATGCGGTTCCTGAAGACGGGCGAGGCGGGCGGTTTTCACGGCTTCATCGCCGAGGGTGCGGGTCTGCATGGCCCACGTTAGCGTTGCAGGTGGCAAAAGATGGCCCGGATACGCTTGATGAATCCTGCATACCGCGCTATCTTCATTTTATCAGCGTCCGCAAGGGCGTTTTTTTATTGTCCTGCCATGCCAGCAGAAAGGGCCGACCCCACAGTGCAGGCCAGCCCGATCCTCCAGTTCTATGCGCCATACTTCTGTAATTTCAGCGCGTTGGCCATCAGCAGGGGCATCACGTCGGTGCCGCGCCGCAGGCCCAGCGTGCCTTTCTGCGCCTCTTCCTCGGTGTAGCGCTCGGCCACGTCTTTGCGGGCGTACTGGCTGTGGATCAACAGCGGCACCGGATGCCAGCTGTGGCTCTGCATCTTGCTGGGCGTGCTGTGGTCGCCCACCACGGCGATCACGTCCGGCCCCAGCGCCAGGAGTTGGGGCAGGAGTTCGTCGAAGATCTCGATCTTGTGGACCTTCTCGTGAAAGTCGCCGTCCTCGCCGGT
>JANXWI010000266.1 GCA_025351205.1 Deinococcus sp. | reverse complement strand
TTGCCCCTCCCCCTTGACTGGCACAGCCGCTTGCGGAGGGGGGAGGTTGGGAGGGGGTGAACAGGCCGGGCATCCAAGCAGCGCGTCTCTAATTGCTCGAGTTGCATCCACGCTGGCAGAACTGTGTTTCTTCAGATTGTGGCCTGCCAGGTCGCCATTGGCCATATCAGTCGGGGCGGCCCTCCTTCTCACTAGATTTATATGGCGCGTCTCTGGTTTCCTTGGCAATTCGTCGGGGGCGGCGGGCAGCGACCAAGCGTGCTCATGCGCGCTGTTCTGGTCAAGAAGGCGTGCTCAAGCGCGTCCGTTCTGCCCAAGAAGCCCCTCCTCCGGCTAGATTTATACGGCGCGTCTCTGGTCGCCTGAGTTGCGTCCACGCTGGCAGAACTGTGTTTCTTCAGGTCGTGGCCTGCGGGGTCGCCATTGGCCATATCAGTCGGGGCGGCCCTCCTTCTCACTAGATTTATACGGCGCGTCTCTGGTTTCCTTTTTATGCTAAACTCTCCCCCGAAACCCGCCAAAGCGGGTATGTTCCCGCGTCCGCTGAAGACGTGCTGCGCCGCCTGACCGCGCCAGCGGCTTCAAAAGCGGGCCGGAGAAATCAGGAGGAAAAACGATGTTTGCAGTCATTATGACCGGTGGAAAGCAGTACCGCGTGGCCGAGGGCGACGTGATCAAGGTCGAGAAGCTGAAGGGCGAGGCGGGCGACAAGCTCGACCTGACGCCGCTGTTCATCGCGGGCGACAAAATCCTGACCGGTGAGGACGCCGCCAAGTTCGTGGTCAGCGCCGAGCTGGTCGATCATGGCAAGCACAAGAAGATCTACATCCGCAAGTACAAGAGCGGCATCCAGTACCGCAAGCGCACCGGGCACCGCCAGCAGTTCACGGCGCTCAAGATCGTCGGCATCAAGGGCTGAACGGGCCTGGTTTTCGGGCGCACTGACCTGTCAGCCAGCGTCTGCAAACATCGGTACAGTGAGGGTTTTCCTCACCCCTGAACAAGAATTCGTACACTTACAGCGACAAGCGAGGTTAGCGACATGGCACACAAGAAAGGCGTAGGCTCGTCCAAGAACGGACGCGACAGCAACCCCAAGTACCTCGGCGTCAAGAAGTTCGGCGGCGAGAAGGTGCTGGCCGGCAACATCCTGGTTCGTCAGCGCGGCACCAAGTTCAAGGCGGGCGCGGGCGTCGGCATGGGCCGCGACCACACCCTGTTTGCGTTGGTCGAGGGCAACGTGGTGTTCGCCAACAAGGGCAACACGGGCCGCTTTATCAGCGTGGTGGTCCCCGTGACCGCCGCCGCCGCCGCCGACTGAATCAACAGAGTCGCAGACTGTACACAGAGGCCGGGCCTGCGTGCTTCGGCCTCTTTTTTGATGGAGTCCGAGCAAACGGTGGTTTGGACAGCTTCCGAGTCGGAAATTCGCTACCGATAAGCCTGGCGCTGTTCCCACTGTGCATTTGACTGATTACAGTCTAGTACATAGACAACCGGTTAGGGCGGGGTGAATTTAGGCCGCTTCGCTCCCTCACCCTTGAGGGGGGAGGGCTGGGGAGGGGGTGAACGGGCTGAGCATCCAATGACTTACCAGAAGTTGACCCCCCATCAGATCGGTTGACGCTGTACTAGAGCATTTGTCAAAAAGGCGTTTTCTTTTTGACCGACCAACGGGAGTGAATTTAGTCGAGCAGGTGGGAGAATGGAGGGACGCCCTGGTTGTTCTCTCGTACCGGAATTTGGACAACTGCTCTAGAAACAGGGCTTGAGCGGGCCAAAAGTCGCGGAGACGGTGTTTCCGTTTCCATGTATCGGAAGCAGATGGCTGGCCGAAATCTGAACTCAAGTTATGCCGCAGAAGCATTCGAGAAGGCAGGGCTGGAAGCTGTCGCCGTACCATACGGGATCATCTCGTTACAGATCAGCAGGAGAGTCATGGCGTTTAGAGACGTACTGGAAATCGAAGTGCAGGCCGGGCACGGCGGCGACGGGAGCATGAGCTTCCACCGCGCCAAATACACCCCCAAGGGTGGCCCGGACGGCGGGCACGGCGGCAAGGGCGGAAGCATTCTGCTGCGGGCGGCCTCGGGCGTGGACAGCCTGGAACGGCTGCTGGGCCGCCGCAAGTTCAGGGGCGAGAGCGGCGCGTACGGCGAGGGCCGTCTGCGCCAGGGCCACGACGGCGAAGACACCATCATTGATGTGCCGGTGGGCACCACGGCCTTCGACCTGGAAACGGGCAAGGTGGTGGCCGACCTGATCACCGAGGGGCAGAGCAAGGTGATCGCGCGCGGCGGGCTGGGCGGGCGCGGCAACAGCACCTTTGCCAGCAGCACCCGGCAGGCCCCGCGCTTTGCCGAGCTGGGCACGCGCGGACAGCACCGCCGCATCAGGCTGGAACTGCGCCTGATCGCCGACGTGGGGCTGGTGGGCTATCCCAACGCGGGCAAGTCGAGCCTGCTGGCGGCCCTGAGCAACGCCAACCCGGCCATCGCGGCCTATCCGTTCACCACATTGTCACCCATTCTGGGCGTGGTGGACGACCTGAGCAGAGACCGCCGCTTCACCATGGCCGACATCCCGGGCATCATCGAGGGGGCCAGCGAGGGCAAGGGCCTGGGGCTGGAATTTCTGCGGCACATTTCTCGCACCCGCCTGCTGGTGTACGTGCTGGACGTGACCCAGAACCCAGGCCAGGAGTTGCAGGCGCTCCAGGCCGAGCTGCGGGCCTACGACCCCACGCTGCTCGACGGCGTATCTCTCGTCGCCCTCAACAAGATCGACCTGCTCGACGCCGACCTGGCCCAGCTGGCCGAGGACGAGCTGAGCAGGCTGGGCCTGCCGGTGATCCAGCTCAGCGCCGCCCAGGGCCTGAACCTGGAGAACATCAAGCAGGCGATCTTCGAGCTGCTGCCGCCCTACGAGCTGTGGGCGCAGACGCACGCCCTAGAAGAGGAGTCCGACACGCTGCGCGAGGAGCCGCTGAGCATCGACACCCGCATGGACCCGCCCGACAAGAACAGAGGCGTGGACGAGGGCGGCCCGGTCAAGGTCTGGGTCATTCACGGCGGCGGCTTCGAAGGACGGCTGGAACGCTTCTCGCGTCACCTCGAAGAGGCGTCCGAGTACCTGGGCGGGGTCTTCAAGCGCCAGGGGCTGTACAAGGCCCTGAAAAAGGTCGGGGCGCAGGAGGGCGACACCATCGAGATTGGGCCACACAAGTTCGAGTATTTCGACGACGAGGACCGGGAGTAGGGCGGCAGCGGGCAGCGGCGGGCCAGAACCAGGGGCCAGCCTTCAAGGCAACTGTTCTCCTGAGAGCGGTCACCCGCAACCCTTGAGCGTATACTCAATGCTATGGCGCGGCAGATTTCGGGACATCTTTTGCCACTGGCCCGCAGCACCCGGCCACAGCTGTATCAGAGGGTCAATTCATGACGCAGACGCTGCCCCGGTCCGCGCCCGTCTCGTCCGGTGTTTCTGTCGGCGGGCAGGCGGCCCCCCCAGAGCACCTGGGACTGATTTCGGGGGGCCTGATTCTGGAAGGGCTGGCTCCGGGGCAGCTTCAGGGCTGGCTGGCCCGGGTGCAGCTGATGGTCAAGCCCCGGCGCTTCGAACACGTGATGCGGGTGGCCGAACTGGCCCAGGACATCGCGCTGGCCAATGGCCTGGACCCCTGGCTGGCGTACTGGGCCGGGGTGCTGCACGACGTGGCCCGCGACCTGCCCGACGCCGAGCTGCTGCGGCTGGCCCCGCCCGAGTGCGAGATCGACGCGGCGCATCCGCTGGCCCTGCACGGACGGGCGGGCCGTACCCTCCTCGCACGCTGGGGGCTGACCGGGCGCAGCCTGCACGAGCGCCTGATGCTGGAGGCAGTCGAGGACCACACCACCGGCCCGCGTCCCGGCAATGGCATTTCGGCCTGCGTGTACATCGCCGACGTGTCCGAGCCGGGCCGGGGCGTGAACGCAGACATCCGCGAGCTGGCCCTGCACGACCTGCCCGCCGCGCTGCACCGGGCCATCGTGTCCAAGGTCACCTACCTCCAGGGACGCGGCATCGAGGTCCATCCCCGGACCCTGAGCACCTATCATTCCCTGCGCTGAGGCGGCGCGTCGCCGCAGGGCCATCTTCTGCTGCGAGGCTGCCGCGCCACACGCTCTGCGCGTCCTGATGTACATCACTCCGGCGCGTAATCCTCCCGTTTTACACCTCTCCCTCACCCCTCCCCGCCACACTGCTCCAGAGTCACTGGGCGAGGTGGTGTCCGCACCCTGTTTCACCGGGCCGACCCTCATGATGAATCCACATGTCTGAACCTTCCGATCTTTCTCCTCCCTCCCAGGCTGCGGGTCAGCCACACCCTTCTGCGCCCCGCGTCCAGACCGAACGGCAGGGGTGGCCCTCTGGCCGGGGGGCAAAACGTCGGCCCGTGCAGAGTCAGGTCTACTACCAGGACCCTGCCCAGAACGCTGCGCCCCATCCGCCCCATCCGTCTCAGGCGCGGCGTGAGCGCACCTCGCCCGTGTGGCGGGCCTGGCAGCTGTCCGGGCTGGCGCTGGCGGCCCTGTCGCTGGGCGGCTACGCAGTCCTGAACGCCCCCGGCGGCGAGGCGGCGCGCGTGATGGCGGTGCTGCCCGGTCAGGCTCCGCACCTGACGCTGCTGCTGGCGGGCCGCGACATCGTGTACTGCGCCCCGTACACCCCCTGCAAGGACCAGGACAGCCGCAAGGTCTGGCAGCCGCCCAACACCGATTCCATCATGCTGGTCAAGATCGACGGTACACGGGTCAACGTGCTGTCGATTCCGCGCGACACCAACGTCGGCCCCTACGACCGCCGCCGGGGCGTGGCCTCGCAGAAGATCAACAGCCAGTACTGGACGGGGGGGCTGAGCAGGCTGAGCAGCGCCGTCGAGGAGATCACGGGCGAGCGCGTGGACTACACGCTGGTGGTGCGCACAGACTATGTGGCCCGCGTGATCGGGGCGCTGGGCGGCCTGGACGTGAGCGTGCCCGACGCGCCCGCCTACGGCCAGCCAGGCAGGCGCGGCATCTGGTTCGACGACAACGCCGCCAACTTACACGTTCGCCTGGAGCCGGGGCCGCACCACCTGGGCGGGCCGCAGGCGGTGGCCTACCTGAGAATGCGAAAGGGCGTGGGCGACGACTATGGCCGCATCGACCACCAGAAACAGGCGCTCAGCCAGCTGGTCGGCAAGCTCAAGTCGCCCGCCGGGCTGGCCGCTGCCCTGCCGGTGATCCTGAGTGGCCTGGGCAACGGCGTGGACACCAACGCCGACGCCGGGCTGGTGCAGAGCCTGACGCCCGCGCTGTCGCAGGTCCGGCTGAACTTTGTCACCCTGCCCACCACCGAGATTCCCGGTACCTTCAATCTGGCGGTGGACCCAGTCGCTCTGGCAAAGCTCTGGAACACCGACACCAATGCCGCCGGGTTGCCGGGCAGCGGGCCGGACGACAGACCAGGCAGCGCCGTGACGGTGCGGGTAGAAGACGCCAGCGGCAAGGAATTGGGGCCGCGCTTCGTGAAGGCGCTGCGACTGGCCGGGTACAGCAGCGTGCGGCTCCAGACGGTGGCCGCCAGCCCGGAACACACCCAGGTGTTCACGCAGACCGAGGCCCGCGCCGCCGAGAGTCTTTCGGACCTGCTGAACGTCTCGCGGCTCCAGGGGGCGCGCTTTCCGGTGGCCAGCGGCGAGGTGGGCGTGCTGCTGGGCGAGGACGCCAACACCCTCTACGCCGCCCTGCCGCAGTAGGGTTTGGCAGCCAGGCAGTCCCGGCCACGCGGCTCCCCCTCCCAGCTCACAGCCAGACCAGCACACAGACCGCCATTCAAACCAGACCTCGACCCACCACTTCTCAGCTGTTCCAAGGAGATCCATGACCCAGACCCACCAAATCGACGCCGGCACCCACGCCCAGATCGCCGCCATCGTGAACGCCGCTGTCGAGCGCCGCGCCGACGACGTGACCGTGCTCGACCTGAGCAGCGTCTCGACCACCCTCGACTTTTTCGTGATCGCCACGGCCACCGCCGGACTCCAGCTCAACGCCGTGCAGGAGAACATCAAGCAGAAGGCGATGGAGGCCGGGCTGCCGCGCCCCACCGTCGAAGGCCCCAGCGAACGCTGGCTGCTGATGGCCTTCGGCGGCAGCATCGTGGTGCACCTGATGACCCGCGAGGCCCGTGAATACTACGACCTGGAGGGCCTGTGGTCCGACGCCCGCGTGGTGAGTTTCGCGCAGTAGGCAGAGCGCCGATGCTGCAAACACCCAGAGGTGGGAACAGTCAGGGAAGGCGAAGCCGCGCCGCCTGAGTGTTCCCACTTCCTGTATCTCGGCTAGATTGTGCCCATGACCCAAAGCGCCCCGCCGCTGAGCTTCGAACAGAAACTCGCCAACTACGCCGATCTGCTCGTTCGCGTGGGCGTGAACCTTCAACCGGGCGGCAAGCTGCACCTGAACGCGCCCATCGAGGCGGCGCAGCTGGCGCGCCTGATCGTGCGCCGGGCCTGGGAGGTGGGGGCCGTGGCCGTGAACGTGGAGTACCACGACCAGCAGCTGACGCGCCTGATGTACGACCACGCGCCCGAAGCGGCCATGGAGTACGTTCCGGCCTGGACCAACGAGCGCGCCATGCACCAGCTCGACGACGGCTACAGCTTTCTGAGCGTCGCGGGCAGCGACCCGGACCTGCTGGCCGGGGCCGACCAGGGGCGCGTCGCCCGGCGCAGCAAGGTGACCGCGCAGGCGGGAAAGCCCGCCGCCGAGCGCCACATGGCCTTCGAGATCAACTGGAGCATGGGGGCCATGCCGGTGCCCAGCTGGGCCGCCAGGGTCTTTCCGGGTCTGCCGCAGGAGCAGGCCGTGGCGCAGCTCTGGGACGCCATCTTTGCCGTCAGCCGGGCCGATCAGCCTGACCCGGTGGCGGCGTGGCGTTCGCACACCGAGCAGCTGGCCCGCGTCCATGCCCACCTGAATGCCCGCCGCTACCACGCCCTGCACTTCCGCAATGCCCACACCGACCTGAGCGTGGGGCTGGCCGACGGCCACCTCTGGGCCGGGGGCGCGTGGGCCGCCCAGAACGGCATTGCGGGCGTGCCGAACCTGCCCACCGACGAGGTGTTCACCGCCCCGCACCGGGAGCGGGTAGACGGCTACGTGCGGGCCAGCAAGCCGCTGAGCGCGCGCGGCACCCTGATAGAGGACATCTTCATGCGCTTCGAGGCGGGCCGGGTCACCGAGGCCAGCGCCAGCCAGGGTCAGGACGTGCTGAGCGCGCTGCTGGACACCGACGAGGGCGCGCGGCACCTGGGCGAGGTGGCGCTGGTCGAGTACGACTCCCCGGTGGCCCGCACGGGTCTGCTGTTCTACAACACCCTGTTCGACGAAAACGCCGCCAGCCACATCGCGCTGGGGCAGTCCTACGCGTTCAACCTGTCGCCCACGGCGGGAGCGCCCACAGCGGGAGGGGCGGAGCAGGCCGGGGCCAACTCGTCGCTGATTCACGTGGACTGGATGATCGGCACCCCCGACACCGAGGTGGACGGCGTGTATGCAGATGGGCGGCGCGAGAGCGTGATGCGCGGCGGCAAGTGGAGCTTCTGATCGGCAGGCTCAGAACACGCGCACTCAGTACGGGATTTCAAACGGCAATCTTTTTATTCTATGAAAAGCATTTCGCCAGTGATGTCAGGCTGAAAATATTCACCTGAAACTATCCTCTTTGAAAAGAAGTTTTATCTATCCTTCATGAATGACGATTGCCGCCAGACATTTGAGTCGGATGCCGAATTTCTGTATATTCCCTGGGAATCTGTACAGGGTCGGTTCGGTCACCGGCACGTCTCCGGGCGTGCTGTGGCGCGGTGTTTGGATGGTGCACAACCGTTCTGCCAGCAAAGGTCCGCTTCGCTGGATCAGGGTCGCAGGCGGTCAGGCTCACAGGTGGTCAAGCTCAGGGGTTGAAGGAGAGAACGTGTCTATCCGCTCATCGAAGTTTTTCCTGCTTACACTCAGTGGCGCGCTGCTTCTGGCAGGGTGTGGTGGAGGGGGCAATCCCGCCCCCGCCGTGGTCACGGTCCAGGTCGCAGGCGTCGTCAGCCTGTCGCGCGCCGGAGAAGCTGTGGCCGGGGCCACCGTCAGCGTCGAGGGCGAGGCGACCAAGGCGACCACCGACGCCAGCGGCAGGTATGCCCTGGCCATTCCAGTCACAGGCAGCAAATACAGGAATCTGCTGATCACAAAGCCCGATTACGCCTCGACGCGCGTAGAAAACGTGGATATTTCTGCGCCCCAGGTGCTCGACGAGATTTTGCGGCGCTCCTTCAGGCCGGATCTGCCTTCGACCCCGCCCACTGTAACCACCGACTTGGCAGACGGCGCAACCGTGGGCGACAAGGACCTGGCAATCAAGGTGACCACCGTGACCGCCGCGCCCGATCTCAACGGCCCGGCCACAGGCATCGCCTCAGTGGGGACGGAAGCTGGAAATTCAGGCTACTTGAACAACGGGCGCACACGCTCTGTGCTCGCCACGCTCACGGGCAGCGATACCTTCACTTTCAAGGCCGCCGACCTCGCAGCTTTCAGCGGCAACACCGACATTCATATCAACATCTACGATTTCAACGGCAACCGCACCCACCTGATCAAGCACGTCAAGGTCGGAAGCGCGGCGGCTGCCGGGGCTGTCATCGCCCCGACCAATCTGGCCCCGCTGGCGATCACCTTTGCCGACACCGCCACCTACGGCGCACTGGGCCAGAATCCGCAGGCCGCAGACGCCCTTTCGGCGTGGATCAAAACGGGCGACTTTGCCAAGTTGCGTGCGCTGAGCCAAGCGAGTGTTCAGGCCACTTCGCCTCAGGTGCTGACGTCCCAGGCTGCCAGCACCGGCACGGTCATGTGGGTGGACGTGAACTTCGCCTATGATCCGGCGGCCCCGCAGCCCCGCAGCTTCGAGCTGTACCGTTCGCTCGACGGCAAGAAAACCTACAGCAAGGTGCTGAGTGCCGCGCCCACCAGGGTGCTCAAGGACGCCAAGAAGCCCGAGACCGGGCTGTTTCTGATGCGCGACAATTCTGCCGAGCTGACGCCGGGCACCGAGGTGTCTTACAAGGTGCGGGCGGTCAGCGACGCAGGCAGCCAGGATTCCGAGGCCACCTCGGTCACGCCGCTGGGCCGCTACACCCTTGAACTCGGTGCGCCTAACCAGGCCGCGACGGGCGTGGACACCCAGCCGATCTTCCGCTGGAAGACCAGTGGCGGCAGCGACAAGGAAGCCCTGCTGCTGCTGCTGCTGGACCGCACCCAGGCTGAGGGCAAGGCCACCCAGTGGCAGAGCGACGTCAGCGATTCCAGCTCGGTGATCTACAACGCCAACGGGCTGGCCCAGACGCCCTACCTTCAGCCCTTCCACGCTTACGAATGGCAGCTGGCGGGCGTGACGTTCAATACGGCCAAGACCGCCTACTCGGTGGGAGCCGACTTCTTCAACGTGTTTGGCATCACGGCCAATCCCGTCGAGACTGGCCCCATTCATGAATTTGTAACCGGAGGATACTGATGCAGCCCCGAATTCCCGCCAGAACGTCTGCCCCGGCCAGCCTCAATCCGGGCCGCCGGAGCCTCATCGGCCTGTCGCTGGCTGTTTCTCTGTTGCTGGCCTCCTGCTCACAGGGCGGCCTGACGCCGGGAGGCCAGGGCGGCGTGACGGCCACCTCGCCCTCGGCCTTCGTGCTCGATTCGACCCGCAGCTTTGTGGCAGGACAACTGGTGATCGGCCTGAACGACGCCCAGAGCGCCGCTGACGTGGCTGAGCTGATCGGGGCCGGGGTGCTGAGCGAGTTGCCCGAGCTGAACGCGGCGGTGCTGAGCCTGCCAGCGGGCCTGTCGCCCGACAAGGCCATCAGGGTGCTGGCCGGAAGCGGCAAGCTGCGCTACGCCGAACCCAACTACCTGATGAAAACGCCTGAGCAGGCGGCTGGCATGTCTCAGGGCGGATCGGCTGCGGGGCTGTCCGCACAGGCCGTGCAGGACGCCAAGCTCAATGACCCGGAACTGGGCAAGCAGTGGTTCCTGGGCAACATGGGCGTGTACAAGGCCTGGGAAACCGCCACCGGCAAGGGCATCCGCATCGGGGTGGCCGACGAGGATATTGACCGCAACCACCCCGACCTGAAGGCCAACATGTCGTTTCCGGGCTTCGACAGCCCCAACCAGACCCTGATCACTGCCGCCACGCCCTACGACGGCATCGGCCACCACGGTACCTGGGTTGCGGGCACGGCTGCCGCCGTGGGCAACAACGGCGTCGGTGGGGCGGGCGTGGCGTATCAGGCCAGCATCGTGCCCCTGACCATCACGCACGACCCGGTTGGGGCCAGCTCCGCCGATTCGGCCCGCGCCTTTATCTGGGCGGTCAACGGCCCCGACGGCAAGGCTCCAGGGGCGGCGGGCGACAGCGACACCCCGGCGGGCCATAAAGGTTTTGTCGATATCGTGAACTACAGCTTCGGCGGCAGTTTTTATTCGCAGATCGACAAAGAAGCCATCGATTACATGCTGAGCAAGGGCGTGGTGTTTGTGACCTCGGCGGGCAACACGCCCACCACCGGACCGGCCAGCCCGGCCTGGGTACCCGGGGCCATCAGCGTGGCGGCCACCAACCCGCGCAGCACCCGCACCGACTTTTCCAACAGGGGTTCGCATCTGAGCGTGGCGGCTCCCGGCGAGAAGGTGTACGTCACGGCGGTGCGGACCGACACCACCAACGCCAGCGAGGCCAACTACGAATACGTGGACGGCACCTCGTTTTCCAGCCCCGCCACCGCCGGAACCGCCGCCCTGATCTTGCAGGCGTCCGCCGAGAAAAACCCGGACGGCAGCGTCAAGACCATCACCCTGACGCCCGGCCAGGTGCGGCACATTCTGGAAGACACTGCCCTGAAGGCCGGGGGCGGCTACAGTCTCGACACCGGCAACGGCGTGGTGCAGGCGGACGCAGCCGTGCTACGGGCCACTCAGAATGCGGCGGCCACCGTGGAAAAGGGCGTGAGCGTGGCGCTCCAGTTCGTGGCCGAGAGTGACTCTACCCTGGGCATTCCGCTGGTCGGAGTGACGTTGTCGGGCGGAAAGCGTCCCGAGCAGCTGCTCTACGCGCAGTCTTCAGCAGGCGCAGGACTGTTCCCGACAGGCCGGGTCAACTTCCGCGAGATCGACGCGGGCAGCTACCAGATTTACGCCTCCGGACCGCGCACCGTGATTGCCGGGGGCACGCCGGGCGTCTTCAGCACCCCCTTCGCGCTGGCCCCCGGCAAGGCTTTGGGACTCCTGGTCAAGATTCCCGTGACCTTCCCCACCGACGCCTTTGAGCCGAACGACACCCAGGCCACCGCTACCCCGATCAAGTACGGCGACGTGAAAGACGGCGTGTTGAACACTGCCGACACCGACGTGTTCAAGTTCACGGGCACGGCGGGCGAGACCGCATTTATCAATACGCACACGGTCACCGGGTCACCGGACAGCCGCATCCGGGTGCTCGACGGCGCGGGCAAGGTGCTGGGCGAAAACAGCAGCCAGCGTAAAGGCGTGACCGACGCTGCCCTGGACTTCGTGGTTCCGGCCAGTGGCGACTACTACATCGCCATCGACGACGAGAACGGTGGCAACCCCTTCAACGCCTACTGGGTCAGCCTGAGCCGCCTGGTCGGCAAGGAGGCTGAACCCAACGGCACCGCCACGGTCAACGGCGAGAAGTTCAGCAATCTGGCCTTCACCGGGGCCAATGCGCTCGGTTTGGGGGAAGCCAGAGACGCCGCCATCGACCCCGAGAGTGACGTGGACATCTACACCTTCACGGGTACAGCGGGGCAGAAGATCGTGGCCGACATCAACGCCACTGAGAGTGGCAAGCCGGACGGCGTGATGTCGCTGTACCAGGCGGGCAACCCCGTGGCGCTCCAGGCCATCGACGACACCAACACCCAGGATCCCACGGTGGAGTACACCCTGACCGCCGACGGCACCTACTACCTCGTGGTCGCGGCCTACACCGACGCCAAGCAGAAGAGCAAAGGCACCTACCGTATCAGCCTGAACGCCCGCTGACCTCCTGAGGTAAACCGTTCCATCCCGACCCCGGCAGCCACCTGGCCTGCCGGGGTTTTCATGCCTGTTTCATGCCTCGCCCGCCGCCCATTTCAGGACGTTTTGCTGCCCCACTTGGTGTTAACTTAAGGCATGACCACTGCCAGCCCCGCTCTGCCGGAGCCAGCCTCACCCAGAGAGCTGCTGCTCAACCGCATTCAGAAAGACATTCCCATCGTGCAGCGGCCTTACCTGGCATTGGGGCAGGAACTGGGCCTGAGCGAGGCGGAGGTGCTGAGCATGCTGCTGGAAGTCAGGGAGAGCGGCGTACTGCGGCAGGTGAGCGCCATTTTCGATACCCGCACGCTGGGCTACCAGAGCAGTCTGGTGGCCGCCGTATACGACGACTCTCAACTCGACGCGGGCGCGGAAATCGTGAACGCCCACCCCGGTGTGAGCCACAACTACCGCCGCAACCACAGCTTCAACCTGTGGTACACCATCGCCGTTCCCCCCGAGAGCGATCTGGAGGCCCACGTCCAGCGGTTGCACGAGCTGAGCGGCGCGAAGCTGACCCGCCTGATGCCCACCCTGCACCTGTACAAGATCGGCGTCGAGTTCGACATGACCGGCAATGAAGCCTGGAACGCCAAGAGCAGGCCGCAGTACACCAGCGAGCAGCGCAACATCGGCTACGAGGTGAGCGAACTGGACCGCCGCTTCGTGACCGAGTTTCAGAAAGACCTGCCGATTGTGGCTGAACCGTACCAGGACGCCTGCGCCGCGCTGGGCCTGGACATTGCCGAGGTCGCCGCGCACGCCGTTCAGATGAAGGCGGCGGGCGCGCTGCGGCGCGTGTCGGCGGTATTTCGCCACCAGAGCGCGGGCTTCCGCTTCAACGCGATGGGCGTCTGGGCCGTGCCGCAGCAGGACGTGCAGGAGATCGGCGCCCAGATGGCGGGCTTCAAGGCGGTCAGCCACTGCTACCTGCGCCCCACCTACCCCGAGTGGCCCTACACCATCTTCACCATGGTCCACGGGCGCAGCAAGGAGGAGGCGTTCGGCAAGATCCAGGCCATTGAAGAAGAGGTGGCTCCCGGCATCCAGCACGAGATCCTGTACTCGACCAAGGAGTACAAGAAGGTGCGGCTGGAGTTCTACAAGCCGGAGTTTTACGAGTGGGAGGCCGCAAACATCGTGCCCACCCACGCACAGGGTCAGGACAGGACTCCGGCGCAGGCGCTGTAGACGGGCGCAGGCAGCCTCGAATGTGCCGCCGGGGCAGGACCGGGGAACAGGTTCACGCCCTGGAGTATCGGCCAATCCTGTGTCGGGGGTCAGCCGGAGCGCCCCCGGTGCCGAGGGAGGCGGCAGCCGGATCAGTGGTCTGCAAAGATCGTCAAGCAGCATGGTGGCATCTGGAGCACCAATGAGAACGCCAGGGCACGGCCACTCACTTCACGCTGCCGCTGGCCTGAAAGGGTGGGTGGAAGGGGTGGGTTGAACGCACCTGCCGTCTACCGGGGCGCGAGCCTCAGGGTCCAGGAGCAGCCTTCGTCGGGAGAGGTCAGGGCGTGGATGAAGTAGCGTCCGGCCTTGAGTGAGTCGGTCTGAAGTGGACCGGTCTGGGCTGGACCGGTCTGGGCGCTCAGGCCCGTTTCGCCCGCCGCCGAGGCAATCGCCCGGCCCGCCCTGTTCCAAAGGTGCCCTTCCGGGGTCAGGTAGAAGGTGTACTGGCACTGGCTCAGCAGGTCGGCACTCAGGGCGTAGGGCCGGGCCGCCAGCGCAAAGACGCGGCTGCTGCTCACCGATTCGCCCGACACGCTGAGGGTCTGCGGCGGCTGGAGCCTGAGCCACGCCAGGGCCAGCGCGGCGAGCAGCGCAGCCCCCACCAGCAACCAGCGCCAGCGGGCCAGTGCAGGGCGGGCCAGTGCAGGATGGGTTTGCGTAGAGCCGGAAGCGGGTGCTGGACGCTCGGGGGCCGGATTCACGCGGCGAGTGTAGCAGGCTCCCAGTTCGCGGGCGCTCAGGGTACGGTCTGCCGCCCGGTGGCCCGCTAGAATAACGGTCAATGAACAAGCAGCCAGGCCCGTCAGTGAACAAGGAAGCGGCGCAGGCGGCCCAGGCCCAGGCAGCCCAGCACCCAGCAACCCAGCTCCCGGCAACCCAGCACGCGGACCTCCAGCACGTCCAGGCCGCGCAGCATCCGGGCGTTCAGCGTCCCGCCCCGCCCACCATCGACCCGGCGTTCATCCGCACTGAGGAACTGTTCGGCGGACAGTTCGGCAGCGCCCGCACGCACGCTCTGGAGCAGCAGTACGGCAACGGCAAGCTCAACCGGCTGCTGGAGGTGGTGGGCGCGGGCGGCCCCTTCCGTGCCCTGACGCCCTGGGAGTTACAGGACGCCGAGGGCCACCGGGTCATCAACGCGTCGGGCTACGCGGCCCTCCCGTTTGGCGACAACCCGCCGGAACTGAACGCCTTCATCCGCCGGGTGCTGGAAGACCCCCACCAGATGCTGTTCGCCCAGCAGTCGGTCAGCGAGTGGCGGGCGGCGCTGGAAGCCAATCTGGTGCGGCTGCTGGCGCGTGAAAGTGCCAGTGCTGAACAAAACAGTGCTGGAGACGACAGCCACGCCAGCTCGCGGGTGTTTTTTTCCAACAGCGGCGCGGAAGCCATCGAGGCGGCCATCAAGTTTGCCCAGGCAGCGCGGCCCAGGGCGCGGTACATCATCAACTTCGCGCGCGCCTACCACGGCAAGACCCTGGGCGCGCTGGCCCTGACGCCCAATCCCAGCCTTCAGGGACCGTTCAGGAATATTCTCTCGCCCAACGTCATCACCCTGCCCTTTGGCGACGCCGACGCCGTGCAGCGCACCCTGAAGCGGGTGGGGGCCGACAAGATCATGGCCGTCATCACCGAGCCGATTCTGGGCGAGGCGGGCGTGCGGCTGCCGCCTGTGGGCTTCCTGAAACGGCTGGGCGAACTGTGCCAGCAGAGCGGCGTGCTGGTGATCGCCGACGAGATCCAGACCGGGCTGGGCCGCAGCGGAAACTGGTTCGAGAGCGTGGCCCAGGGCCTGATTCCCGACATCATCACGCTGGCCAAGCCACTGGGCGGCGGCGTCACGGCAGTGGGCGCGACCATCGTGCGGCACGGGATCTACAAAAAGCTGCTGGGCAGCGTCGAGACGGTCAAGCGGCACTCGACCACCTTTGGCGGCAACACTCTGGCGATGGCCGTCGGCCTCAAGAGCCTGGAAATGCTGATGGACCAAGGCGCCCCGGCCCGTTCGCGCCGCCTGGGTGAGCTGGGCCTGGCCCGCCTGAAAGCCGTGCAGGCGCGGTACCCGGAGCTGCTCGAAGAGGTGCGCGGCGCAGGCATGCTGTTCGGCATGAATTTCCGGCCCGTGGCGGCGCTGCCCTTCAAGTTTCAGGCCAACCTGATCTCGGAGGCCACCGGCATTCTGGCGCTGGTGGCCTTCTACCGGGGCGGGGCGCTGGTCAACTTCTCGCTCAATGCCGCGCGCACCATGCGCCTGACGCCCGCCATGAACATTCCCGAAGACACTTTTGGCGAGCTGTTCAGCCGGGTCGAGCGCACGGCGCAGGCCTATCCCAGCAGCTTCAAGCTGGTGCAGCGCTACGGCACTCCCAAACTGCTGGGACTGCTGAAAGCGGCGTTTCTGGAAGACTGAATCCGGGCTGGAAGCTGCTCAGATCTGTACAGCTCAGCTCTGGGCAGCTCCGGACTTTACAGTTCCGGCCTGAATCTGCGCCGCCATCGCCCCCGGACGCGACAGCAGGTACGCCTCCACACGCTCGGCCACGTTCACGAGGTGGTCGCCCAAGCGCTCCAGGCTGCGGGCCATGCGGTTGGCCTTGAGGGCGGCCTGGAGGTCGCGGGGATTTTCCAGAATGCGGGTCAGGCTGGCGCGCTGCATCTGCTCGTACAGGGCGTCCACCTCCTCGTAGTCGAGGCGCATCACCTCTCTGGCCGCCGCCACGTCGCCCTCGGTAAAGGCGTAGGCCAATCTCTCGATCATGGTGGCCAGCAGGTTGGTCTGCGGCAGCACGTCTTGCAGCGGCCCACTGCTGAAGGTTCCCGAGATGTCTTCCAGGTCGCGCCCGATGTGCCGCCCGTAGTCTCCGGCGCGTTCCAGGTCGGTCAGGCTCTTGAAGATCATCAGGTAAAAACGCAGGTCGCTGGCGAGCGGCTGGTAGCGGGCAATCGCGTTCAGGCAGGTCTCCTCGACCTCGCGCTCCAAGGTGTCGAGTTCCTGTTCCAGCTCATGGGTGCGTTCCGACAGTCCGGTGTAGTGGTGGTGCAGGATGGCGCTGCGGATCAGGGCCACCTGTTCGAGCGAGATGCTCAGCATCCGCAGAAAACGGGCGGTCAGGTCTTGCTGGCTGGCATTCAGGGCTTCTCGCATAAGTGTATGTATCTTGAACGCTTTGTATCTGATAGGTGTCAGATAGAGAACAAAGATTGACAGCTGGAATCCAGCTGGACTGCTTCACAGGCCACCGGTCAACACAATGCAAAGTAGTTCACATTGACTGTTCATTTCAAGGCGCGGCGCGACTTTAAAGTCCCGGCGTCAGGCCCTGGGTTCAGCGGCCCAACCTCACTCGCCCAGCTGAATCTTCCCAATCGAATCTGCACAGTCGAATCAATTTAACCGAACCTGCCGGTCACGTAAGCCTCGGTGCGCTCGTCCTGAGGGGAGGTGAAGATCTGGTCGGTCTTGCCATGTTCGATCAGGTCGCCGTTCAGGAAAAAGCTGGTGGTGTCGCTGACGCGGGCGGCCTGGTGCATGTTGTGGGTCACGATGATGATGGTCGCCACCTGTTTCAGGTCGCCCATCAGGTCCTCGATGCGCGAGGTGCTGGCCGGGTCCAGGGCGCTGGTCGGCTCGTCCATCAGCAGAATCTCCGGCTCGACGGCCAGCGCGCGGGCAATGCACAGCCGCTGCTGCTGCCCGCCCGACAGGCCGGTGGCCGGGGTCTTGAGGCGGTCTTTCACCTCGTCCCAGAGGGCCGCCTGCCTGAGCGAGCGCTCGGTCACCTCCATCAGCAGGGCCTGGTCGCGCACGCCCGCCAGCTTCAGGCCGCTGGTCACGTTCTCGAAGATGCTCATGGTCGGAAAGGGATTGGGCTTCTGAAACACCATGCCGATGCGCCGCCGGATGCTCACGGCGTCCACACCGGGGGCGTACAGGTCCTGCCCGTCGAGCCTGATCTCGCCTTCGACGCGCGCGCCCGGGGTCAGGTCGTGCATCCGGTTCACGGCCCGCAGAAAGGTGGTCTTGCCGCAGCCCGACGGCCCGATCAGGGCGTTGACGCTGCCGGTTTCCACGTTCAGGTTGACCTTTCTTACGGCCTGCTTGTCTCCGTAATAGACATCTACATTTTTGGCGGTCAGGAGTTGAGTCATTCGGGTTCCTTTGGTTGAGACGTTTGGAGACGGTTGTTCCTGAAGCTGAGCTTCTTTTGAAGACAGAGAAAAGGTTTACTCCATCTGATCTGCTTCTCCTGCCTTACCTCTTCTGGCGGGTGGCGCGGCGAGCGGCCAGCGAGGCCAGGAAGATCAGCACGATCAGCACCAGCGACCCGGCCTTGGCGAGCGTGATGTTCGAGTCGCTGCCACTGGTGGCGTCAACGAAAATCTGCTGCGGCAGGGCGCTCATGGCCCGGCGCGGATCGAGGTTCAGAAGGTTGTTGCCGAACGCCGTGAACAGCAGCGGCGCGGCCTCTCCGGCCACGCGGGCCAGGGCCAGCATCACGCCGGTCACGATGCCGCTGGTGGCGGCAGGCAGCACGATGCTCAGAATCACGCGCCACTGCGGCAACCCCAGCGCCATTCCGGCCTCGCGCACCGCGAGCGGCACCAGTTTCAGCACCTCCTCGCTGGTCCGCACCACAATCGGAATCATCAGCAGGCCCAGGGCCAGCCCGCCCGCGAAGCCGGAATAGCCGAAGGTGACCACCACCAGGCTGTACACCACCAGCCCCACCACGATGGCCGGAATGCCCGACAGCACGTCGCTGATCATGCGGATGGTGGGCATGAAGGGGTGGCGCGGGAACTCGGCCAGAAAGATGCCGCCCGCCACGCCCACCACCACCCCGATCAAGCCCGCAATCGCCAGCATGATCAGGCTGCCGGTGATGGCGTTCAGGTAGCCGCCGCCCGCCTCGCCCACCGGGGCCGGAATCCGGGTAAAGAAATTCAGGCTCAGAGAAGCGGCCCCCTGGGCGATCAGGTACACGAAGATCCAGATCAGCGGGGCCACCACGATCACCGTTCCCAGCGTGATCAGCGCCCCCATGAACAGGTTGACCGACCTGCGCCCGGGGCTGAGGGTGGCCCCCCTGGGCACGCTGCGCTTCAGGGTGCGGCCCGTGACCGGACTGCCCGTCACTGGATACCCTTGGGCGTCAGGCGCACGATGATCAACCTCGCCGAGTAGTTCACCACCACGCTCACGAAGAACAGCAGCAGGCCCAGTTCGATGATGCTGGAACGGTGCAGCTGGGCCTGGGCGTCACCGAACTGGTTGGCGATCATGCTGGCCATGGTGGCGGTGCTGCCCCAGATGGTCTTGGCGAGTTCCGGCACGTTGCCGATCACCATCGCCACGGCCAGCGTTTCGCCCAGCGCGCGGCCCAGCGCCAGGATCACCCCGCCGGTGATGCCCGCACGGGCGAACGGCAGAATGGCCCGGCTGATGACCTCCCACTTGGTCGCGCCCAGAGCGTACATGGCCTCGCGCTGGTCACCGGGTACCAGCCGGATCACGTCACGGGCCACGCTGGCGGTGTACGGCAGAATCATGATGGTCAATACGACGATGGCGAGCGTCAGCCCCAGACCCACCGGGGCCTCCGGCATGAAGAAGCAGGCGAAACTGCTGCGCCCCTCGCCGCGCAGGGTGGCGCAGCGCGTGACCAGATCGGGGTTGCTGGTGTACAGCGAGAGCTGAAAATTCTGGATGATCGGTTTCAGGGCGAACAGTGCCCACAGCCCGTACACCACACTCGGAACGGCGGCCAGCAGTTCGACCAGGTAGCTGACCGGGTTGGCCAGCCACTTGGGCGCGTACTCGGCCACGAAAATAGCGCTCGCCAGCGCCAGCGGCACGCTGATGACCAGCGCAGCGAACGAGGTGATCAGCGTGCCCGCGATCATGGACGCCGCCCCGAACTTCTGGGTGACCGGGTTCCAGACCGTCTGGGTCAGGAAGCCCAGGCCGAACTCCCGGATGGCGGGCAGGCTGTCTTTGGCGAGCAGATAGATGCTCAGCACGAACACCGCGATGATGATCAGCGACAGGCCCAGAATGAGGTTACGGAACACCCCGTCTCCGCGCGAATTGGGCGATGGGCGTTTGGGAGAAGACGGGCGCTCCGGCACAGACAGTGGGGTGGTCATGCTCGGCGTAACTCCGGAAGGCGCTTCATACAGGACAGTTCACAGGAAACGTGTCATGGGAGGGTCAGGAGACGTGCTGGCGCGGCCCGATACAGCCGCCGAGCCGTAACACAAAGAGGGACGCCCAGCCGCAGCCGGACGCCCCCTCCCGTGAAGTTCAGTGAACAGGTTTAGAGCATTTGTCAAAAAGGCTTTCTCTTTTTGACCGACCAACGGGAGTGAATTTAGTCGGGCAGGTGGGAGGCGGGCAGGCGTGCTCAAGCACGTCCGTTCTGCCCAAGACAATGGAGAGACGCCCTGGTTGTTCTCTCGTACCGGAATTATGACAAATGCTCTAAAAGCTCTTGCCACCGAAGTTCATGCTGCCGATGATGGCGCGCGCACGGCTCTGGGCGGCGGCGGGCAGCGGGGCGTAATACAGGCCCTCGCTGAAGGTCTGGCCGGTGGTGATGGTGTAGTTCAGCATCTTCTTCAGGGCGGCGGCCTGGGCGGCGTTGCGCCCGCCGTAGCTCTGGTCCTGGTAAAAGATGGCGTAGGTGAAGGTGCTGATCGGGTAGGTGGCCGCTCCGCCCGCGTTGGTCAGGCTGATGATGCCGCTGGTCGGGATGACCACATTGGCGGCGGCGGCCTGCACGCCCGCGATGCTCGGCTTGACGAAAGCGCCCGTGCGGTTCTGCACCAGCCCGAAGTCGATCTTGTTGTTCAGGGCGTAGGTCAGCTCGATGTAGCCGATGGCCCCGGGGGTGCTCTTGACCACGCCCGACACGCCGTCCGTACCCTTGGCCCCGATGCCGGCAGGCCACTGCACAGCGGTGGCGCTGCCGACCTTGGTCTTCCACTCGGGCGACACCTTGCTCAGGAAATCTGTGAACACGCCCGTGGTACCGGAGCCGTCGGAGCGGTGCGCCACCGTGATGGGCAGGGCAGGCAGCTTGGCGTCGGGGTTGAGCTTGGCAATCGCAGCGTCGTTCCAGAGCCTGGTCTTGCCCAGGAAGATGTCGGCCAGAATCTTGCCGTTGAACTTCAGGTTGCTGTCCACGCCGGGAATGTTGTAGCTGATAACCACCGCGCCCATGGCAGCGGGAACGGTCAGCACCTTGCCGGGATAACCGGCGATGTCGGCGTCGGGAATCGGCACGTCGGTGGCGGCAAAGTCCACCACGCGGTCTTTCAGGGCCTTCTGACCCGCGCCCGACCCTACCGACTGGTAGTTGACGGTGTCGCCGGACTTGCCGTACTCGCTGAACACCTTGGTGAACAGCGGGTACACGAACGAGGAACCGGAGCCGGTCAGCGACACCGCCGAGGCAGTGGTGGCGGTCAGTACGAGGGCGGTGCCCAGGATCAGGATCTTTTTCACGCCCTCATGATGTGATGACCCTGTCAGCCGAACGTCACCCGTTTGTCAGGCAATGGTCAGGCGCTGGGTCAGGAAGTGGAGCCATAGGAAAGTCTGAACGCCGCGTCAGGCCAAACTCATGGGCCGCTCGGCAGATCTGAATGTAGGAAATTCTTGTACCGGGTCCAGCTTCCGGCGGGCGGTGCTAGTCTCAGCCATGACCGAACGTTCTGCCGTCCCGCCGCTTCCCCCCGGGGCGTCTGAAGCTGGGCCAGCTGGGCCGCGCCTGACCCATGTATACGGCACGCTGCATGCCCTCCAGGTGCCGATTCCCTACCCGATGGGCTACGTGACCGTGCTGATCGACACTGCCTCGCCCGTGACCCTGATCGACACGGCCATCAATACTCCGGAGGCGAGAGCGGCGATAGAGGACGGACTGCACGCTCTGGGACTGCACTGGGAAAGCGTAGAGCGGGTGATCGTGACGCATCATCATCCCGACCATTAC
>JANXWI010000265.1 GCA_025351205.1 Deinococcus sp. | reverse complement strand
CTGCACGCCCAGTGGGCTGGAATCGGGCAGGCTGGTCCAGACCGGGCCGCCCGAGAGTTCGGTGGCGGCGTTCAGCAGCGGCGCGTCGGCGGCGGGGTCGAGGCTGCCCCACAGGTGAGCGCCAGCAGGTTGCCACAGCAGGGCACCGATGGCCTCGCCACCCGCGTAGGCCAGCAGCAACACGGCGTCGGGCAGCCGTTCCAGCGAGGCCGCCAGCCCCGTACCCAGCGGCGCGGCCCACTCCGGCAACCCGTGCGCCTCGGCCAGCACGGCGGCGAAGCGGGCCATGTGCAGCCGCGAGGTCTGCTCGACCACGATGATGCCGGGGTCCGGCACGGGAACGTACAGCCCGACCCTTAACGTCTGCTCCGGGGGGTAGCCCGGCATCTCGCCCAGGTTGGCAATCAGCGGCGGCGCGTCGTGCGCCAGATGCCACACCCTGAGCAGCGGCAGCACGTCCGGGCTGGCCCCGGTCAGCAGATAGCTGGCGTTGGCCCCCAGCAGGGGAGAGCCGGGGGTGTGCAGCGTCGCGGTACCCCGGAAGTCGCGGCGCAGCGCCGAGAGCGGTTCGTAGTAGGCCAGCAGGGATTCCAGCGCCGAGGGGGGCATGGAAGGATGCTACCGGACAGTGGGAAGGTTCAGAGCAATGTTACTCTCGAGCGACTGTCTGTCTCAGGGCACTTTTTTCTTGTCAATCACGCGAATGAGTTCGTGGGCAAAAGGCGCCGCATCGGCGGGCGGGTTCTTGATCTCGGTGATCCGCACCAGCAAGGTCCACTCGTACCCTTCTTCATACACGAAGTTCCTGATGGTCGAAACGCTGAACACGTCGTAAGCGGCATTCTCGGGAAGAGTGTAAACCTTGAAACAGTCCCGGCCCAGCGTGACGCCCTGCGCCCCGTCAACGCAGTTGATCTTGACCGAATCGGTCCTCAGAGTCAGCACCTGTGAGGGCGGGGAAAGTGACCCGCAGGAGGTCAACGCCAGCAGCAGCCCGGCAGTCCAGATGAAACGGTTCATGGGGGCCTCCAGAACGAACGGGCGAGGTGGATGCGAGTGAATACGTACCGCTCTTCCGCACTGTACGCCAGCAGATGACCCCCCTTTCAACAGGTATGGTCAGCTCAACTGCTCGCACTCGTGTAGTTGCGCAGCGCATACAGCCAGAACACCCGGCTCACCGCGAAGCTCAACGCGGCAATGATCGGAGCCAGCAGCGCCGCGCCCGCCCCCAGCGTTCCGGTGATGGCCTGGGCAGGCACGGTGGTGATGAAGGCGACGGGCAGCACGAAGGTCAGGGCGATTCTGACCGGGGCCGGAAACGAGCTGACCGGAAAGCGGGCCGCGCCGAACACGCCGTTGAACAGTTCGGTGACGTTGTCTGTTTTCACGAACCAGAAGGCGGTGGTGGTCAGCATGAACCACAGGCTGTAGACCGTGATGAGGGCGCAGACGTACAGCAGCGCGGCCAGTGCCAGCCCCGCCGCCGTGACCCCGCCCAGCCGGACGAGCGCATAGACCAGGATGACCACGCCCACCAGCACGTCGCCCAGCCGCAGCAGGTTGAGGTTGCGGGTGGACACGCTCCACTGCGCGTCGATGGGCTTGAGCAGCGTGAAGTCCATGGTGCCGGTGCGGATGCTCTCGGCCACCTTGTTCAGGTTGGGTTGCAGCACCACCGAAATAAAGCCCTGCGTGAGCATGAAAAACCCCACCACCAGCAGGGCCTGCGGGTAGCTCCAGCCGCCCATCGACACGGCTTCGGGCCTGGAGTAAAACAGGGCCAGCCCCAGCAGCGCCACCGCCGCATCGGCCAGGCTGACCAGCAGCGCCCCCACGAAGTTCAGGCGGTATTCCAGCCCGGCGCTGAGGGTGGCGGCCAGAAAGACCTTCAATACGCGCCAGTAACGCCGCCACCTCACGCGCCCACCGCCCCGTATCTGCGCAGGCCAACGCGCCACATCCACAGGCGCAGCACTCCGAACCCCACGGTCCAGGCCAGCAGGATCAGCAGGCCCCAGAGTGCGGCTCCCGTACTGGAGCGGCCCGACAGCAGCTCGGCAGGCAGCCCCAGCATGTACGGAAAGGGCGTGAACCGCGCGACATCTTGCACCGCCTGCGGGTAGAAACTGAGCGGCGCGAACAGCCCGCCCAGCGCCGAGTACAGCAGCCAGTTCAGGTCGGAAAACGAGGTGCTGGAGTCGGTCCAGAAGGCCAGAAGGCCGGTGCAGTATTCCCACAGAAAGCGGAACAGGAAGCCCAGCAGTACCAGCGCCGTGAACAGCAGGTAGTCCAGTGCGCGCGTGCTGAAACGGGCGTGGGTCAGCCAGGCGAAGGCGGCGAGCATCAGCAGCATCAGCGGAATCCGCACCAGCCGCTCGGCGAAATGTTCGGCCAGGTGCAGCCAGATGGGGTCCAGGGGCCGCAGCAGCCGCGCTGACAGGCCGCCCTGCCGGATCTCGAAATCCAGCTCCCAGGCCACCCAGACCACGATCATCTGCCCGGCCAGCCAGACGCTCAGAAAGTAACTGGCGAAGTCGGGACCGCTGTAGCCGCCGATGCGCCCGCCCGGAGCCTGCTGTGCCTGCCCGATCCAGACCAGCATCATCACCAGCGACAGCGTGCCCGACAGCATCCAGATGAAAATCTGCGCCCGGTACGCGGTCATGATCGAAAAGCCGTTGGCGAGCAGCACGCGGGCCTTGTTCCAGACCGGGGGGCTAATCATGGCCCACCTTCTGAACTTCGGGTGCGGCTGACACGTCCTGTTCATCCTTCCCGTCCATTTCCTTGTGCCCGAACAGCCGCCCGATGATTTCCTCGATGGGCGGGTCTTCCACCGTCAGGTCGGCCACCTCCAGCTCGGAGAGCAGCCGCCCGGCCTGGGCGCTGACCTGTGAGCGCGGAATCGACAGCTCGGCGTTCAGGCCGTCCAGGCGCAGCACCGTGCCGTACTGCCCCAGTTGCTCGGCACTGGCGGCCCGCCCCAGTTGCAGCTTCACCGTCTTGTCTGCGCTGCCCCGCTCCACCAGCCCCTCCAGGTCGCCGTCGAACACCAGACGCCCGGCGTCGATCACCAGAATGCGTTTTGCCAGCGCCGTCACGTCGGCCATGTAGTGGCTGGTGAGCATCACCGTGGCCCCGTAGCGGCGGTTGTACTCCTGCACGAATTCGCGCACGCTGACCTGCATGTTTACGTCCAGGCCGATGGTCGGCTCGTCGAGAAACAGCACCCTGGGGCGGTGCAGCAGGGCGGCGGCCAGCTCACACTTCATGCGCTCGCCCAGCGAAAGTTTGCGCACCTGTTTGTTCAGCAGGCCGTCCAGTTCCAGCACCTCTGAAAACTCGCGCAGGGTGGATTTGTACACGTCGTCCGGGATCTCGTAGATCGCCTGATTGACCAGGAAGGTGTCGTGGGCGGGCAGGTCCCAGATCAATTGCTGCTTCTGGCCCATCACGAGCGTGACGCTTTTGAGGAAATCGGTCTGGCGGCGTCTCGGCTCAAACCCCGCCACCTCCACCGTGCCCCTGGACGGGTGCAGCAGCCCGGAGAGCATCTTGAGCGTGGTGGTTTTCCCGGCCCCGTTCGGCCCCAGAAAGCCCACCATCTCGCCCGGCTCCAGCGCGAAACCGATGTCCTGCACGGCGTTCACGTCCTTGCTCTGACGCCTGAAAAAGCTGCGGACGCTGCCCATCAGCCCCGGCTGCTTTTCGGCCACGGTGTAGGTCTTGGTCAGGCCCGTGACCCGGACGGTGGGCGCGTTTGGAACAGTCATGATGGCTCCAGGGTAACGGCTGCGCGGCAAAATAGGCCGACTGGCCTAGTACATAGACAACCGATTAGGGCGGGGTGAATGTAGGCCGTTTCGCTCCCTCACCCTTGAGGGGGGAGGGC
>JANXWI010000254.1 GCA_025351205.1 Deinococcus sp. | reverse complement strand
TACGAGGCGTTCAAAACAAGCACGCGCGGGGTGCTTAAATTCACCGCCGCGCGTGTCTGGCCACCCGCTTCCGGGGCGAGTGGCTCGGTCGTTGGTCGTGGAGTTCTCCCGGCTGGCGTTGGCGTGGTCCCTTTCACACGGCGAGTTTAGCGCGTTTAGGTCAAAGAATTGTTCAGCGTAATGGCTTAATCGGCTGTAAGCACCCTGAACTGGGCAGTCCGGGCACTCCGGGCAGGCCACCCGGCGTATATCGGCCCACGCCCGTTTCGGCTAGAGTGTCGGTACAACTCAGGCCGTGGGACTTGCGCGCGATTTCCGAAACAAACTTTAGATTTGACCTTCACATCGTGCCACCCTTCCCCGGCCTGGGTTGCTCTGCTGTTCCGGCCCTGCCCAACCTTGCTGGAGCCAACCCCGAGACTCCTGATCCCATGCCGACCGCCGACCAGATCACCCGTGAAGACCTCGCGCTCTTCGTCAACGCCTGCGCCGTGGCGACCGGGCAGCGGGAGTTTTACAGTTCGGCCCTCGACCAGCGGGTGTCGCTCGACTTTCTGCACGCCTACGTCTGCGGCAATTACCGCGCCCTGTACGCCCACTGCCTGAACGCCGGCCTCAACCATTTCAACCAGGCGGAGGTGCTGCTGCGGCTGCTGTCGAGTGGCCGCCTCTGCCCGCCCGAGCAGCGGCAGCACGAGAATCAGCTGATCGCGTCGTGTCTGCGCCGCCTGCCCCCGCAGCGCGCCTACAAGCTGTTCGAGCGGCTGCGTGCCGGGGGCGTCAACAACCGCCGCACGCGGGCCACCGTCCGGGCGTATCTGGCGGCGCGAAAAGACCTGGCCTTCGACGCCGTGAAGTACCGCCACAAACTGCGCTCGGCGGTGATGCACGCGCACGTCAATCTGCGGACGGCCCGGCCTGCCGCTGCTGTCAGCCCAGCCCACTCCCGGCCCGAGGGCGAGATCGAGCGCTTTCTGTTTGAGCCGCTGGGGGTCAGCAGGCAGGGCGGGCACACGTCCTTTGCCGCCTTCCGGACGCCGCTGCTCGAAGCCTACCGGGCCGCGCATTTCAGCCACGAGGCCGTGTACCGCCTGCCCTACTCGGTGGCCGAGGTGTTTGCCGCCAGACACGGCATCGAGCGCACGCAGTTCCTAAAGAAAATCGCGCCGCAGATGACCGAGCGCGAGCGGCTGCGGCTGCAACGGGCGAGCGGCGGGGCCGTGGCGCTCAACCCGGCGCGGCTGGGCCTGAGCGAACTGTGCGTGTACCTGCTGAGCCTGAGCCTGGACGAGCGGCTGCCGCGCCGGGAGGAGATTGCGGGCTGGCTGGCACAGGCGACGGCAGCGGCACCAGCCCTGCCCGTGCTGCGCGGACCCGTAGCGGCGGTGCTCGACAACTCGTACTCGTCGGGCGGCTCCGAGCAGAAGCGCAACAGGCCGCTGGCGCTGGCGTGGGCGGTGCACCTGCTGCTGAAACGGGCCGCCGAACAGACCCAGACTCTACAAACCCAGACTCTACAAACCCAGGCGCTCTACAGGCCGTTCTGGACCTCGCCGATGCGTGACGACCTGCTGATCCACGCCCGTGGCCAGAGCAACCTCAGCGAGCGGCTGCTCGACGCGCTCGACTGGCAGGCGCAGACGGTCATCGTCGTCTCGGACGCGGTGGAAAACGACCCGGCAGACGCCTTCGAGAGCATTCTGGCCGGCTACCGCCGACTCGGGGGACAGGCCGAGATCCTGCACTTCAATCCAGTCTTCGACGCCGAGCGGCTGGAGCTGCGGCGGCTGTCACCCCACCTGCCCGCACTCGGGCTGCGCGACGGCGAGAACCTGGGCGCCACCCTCGACTTCGCCCGCTTCGCGGCAGGCACGCTGAGCACCGAGGAGCTGTACCGGGCGCTGCGTCCCGCAGCTGCTGCACAGGGAACGCCGTGACCCTCTCCCCCGGTTCACCCGACTCTGCCCTGCACCTGAGCGGCCTGAACGTGGCCCCGGCCCAGGTGTGCGGCAACGTGCGGCTCGTGCCGCTGGTCCGGCAGACCGAGTGCCGTGACGTGCGCTTCGAGCTGCGCCGCTACCAGAGCCAGATCGGGCGGGTGCGACTCGATGAGCGCGGCACCGAGTACTGGGCCTTCGTGCCGCACGGCCTGATCCTGCGCTGGGGCAAGGAAGATGACCTGGAAACGGTGATGGGGTCGCAGCTGAAAAAGGTGAGCGCCGCGTCTGCGGACTGCGCCTGGGCCTCGGTCAACACGCTGCACCGGATGGTCAAGCGTGAAGGCAAGGGAGCGCTACGGCTGCTGCCACTGCACCTGGCGCTCGAAGG
>JANXWI010000280.1 GCA_025351205.1 Deinococcus sp. | reverse complement strand
GTTCGCCAGACCGCGCTGGCTGCCCTTGACGGCTCGACAGGGGAGGAATTCTGGCGAACCCGACGTCAGGAAGTGGTGCAATGGGACCTGGCAACGACGCCCACGCACGCGTTTATTCGTGGGCGCGATTCGCTGATCGCTTTGTCGTTCTCCACAGGTGCGGTGGCTTGGAAAGTCGCCGTACCTGCGTTTTCAGGCTGGCTTCACGCTTTCCAGGGGTAGTGCTCTCCAGGAGATCAGAATTTTTGTTACTAGGAAAAGAAAATGTGCCCCTGCACAGGTCATTTTGTGATTGCACCAAAGCGCTACGCGCGTGCTACGCACTTGAAACCAGCTGAGATTCTTTGAGGTCAGCCGAAATGCTTTGCTGGTTAAATGCTGTCCCAGAAGCACAATACGTTACAGGCAGAGGTCACCTGAAATGCTCTTGACGTGTTTGGGGTGATAGGGGTCGCAAGTTCAAGTCTTGTCGCCTCGACCAGCAATTTTACTGAAAGTCCCGTCCAGGCGGGGCTTTTTTGTTTCTGTCCGGTTTCAGGCGGCCCTGCGCCGGGCAAGACAGCAAAAGAGACGTACATTGAATGCGCCTCCTCTGCCCGGCTCCGTTTTGAGTGCTACTGGTTAAAGGTTACTGGGTACTGATCGTCACGGCCAGCGCCTTGAGCGGGGCAGCCAGCACCGCAAGCTGGGTCGCCGCGCCGCTCGTCAGGTTGACGGTGTAGAGGGTGGAACCGTTGACCAGATAGGCGGTGTTGGTGCCGTTGTTGCCGCCGCTGGTCACGATGTCGAAGCCCACGTTGCTGCCGAGCGGAATGCCCAGCGCGCCCACGGTGGTCAGGGTGCTGAAGGCCGGGCCGACCGTGTGCAGGTCGAGGGTGTTGGTGGCCGCGTCCACGCTGTAGAGCGAGGTGGTGGTGGGAAGCGCGCTGCTCATACCGCCGTTGACATAGCTGTTGGTGTAGGCCGCGCCCATCAGGTTGGGGGTCTTGCCGGCGTTGGTGTCGGCAGCGGCGTAGGCCAGCGTGCCGTCGGGCGTGACCGTGCCTTTGGGGGCGGCGGCGGGGGCTGGGTCAACGCTCAGGCGGAAGTTGCTGGCCGAGGCACCGAAGACCCGCACGCGGTTGGCGACAGGGTTGAAGTCGGTTTTCAGAGGAGCCAGGGCCACCAGCGGCGTAGTGTTGGCGGTGGCCGCGCCCGTGACCGTGTCGAGGGTGTACACCTGCCCGCTGCCCGCGAAGGCGTAGAGCGCCGAGGTGTTGGGGTTGAAATCCAGATCGACCAGGGTGTCGCCGCTGTTCAGGCCGGTGATGGCCTTGGTGCTGGCGCTGCTCGCGGCGTTGCCCAGCCCGAAGGTGACCAGCTGTCCGCTGGCGTCCAGGCCGTAGGCGAGGGTCCCGCTGGTGGGAACAGCCGTCTTGGAACAGGCGGCCAGGGTCAGGGCGAGGACGACGAACATCAGGGGGGCGCGCATGGGGGTTCCTCCGGGGGTGAAGACTGCACGCTGGCAGCGCCGCACCCGTTTACATCAGGCTCGTTCTACAGCAGGCTATACGATCCTCTCATCCGGTTGAACAGGCAACGGCGGCTCAGACCCTCAAAACACGCCTTAATGAGCGTCTATTCAAGGCGGGGGCACGATCCTAAGCATCTCATGAATAAAGTGTGAATACTTTGTTTCTGGCAGTCCGGGCAGGTCTCCGGCTCCGACGAACCGGGAATATTCGTCTGGGACACCCGGCTTCCCCCCCTGTTGTTCCGAGCCGTGCCAGCCTCGACCTCCTCTGTACACGGAAGAAACACGGGAAGGAACAACGCGCCCGGTGGTCAGACACCTGACGGGCCTGCGTCCTGGACGAGCGGCGCGGCGGCGTTCGCATTCCAGCTTCACACAGGGCCAGCTCTACGCAGGGCCAGCTCTACACAGGCTCCACCCGCTGCTGACTGGCCGCCAGCCCGGCCCCGAGCAGCAGCACCAGGGCCGACAGCCCCAGCCCCAGCCGCAGGCCGCCCGCCCCGCTGTCGGCCAGCGCCCCGGTCAGCAGCGGACCCAGGCTCTGGAAGGCCGCGAAGGTGATGGTGTAGGTCGCCACGCCCGCGCCCCAGGCGGCAGGCGGCAGGCTCTGGCGGGCCAGGGCGGTGGTCGAGGCCACCACGCTCAGGCAGGTCGAGCCGAACAGGGCGGCAGACACGAAGGCTACCCAGGGCGCGGCGCTGATCACCGGAAGAATGGCCCCCACGCCCATGACCGCCATCAGGATGCCCATCGTCCGCCCGCCCCAGATGCGCGCCAGCAGGCGGCTCCAGATGAAGGGTGCGAGCAGCCCGGCCAGGCCCAGCAGCGTCCAGAACAGCGCGACCTGGGCGGTGCTGGCCCCCTGGGTCCGCAGATACGTGACCGAGAAGGTGGTGTACGCGACGTAGCCCAGGCCCGAGCAGGCGTAGGCCAGCAGCGAACGCAGCAGGGGCCGCAACTGTGAGGGCCGCACCGCAGCACTCGGATGCCCACGCGCCGCCACGTCACGGGTGGCGAGCCAGGCCAGCCCCAGTCCCAGCAGCGAGGCCGCCCCCAGGCTCAGCCAGCCCGCCCGCCAGCCCGCCGCGCCCAGCTGGGCCAGCAGCGGCGGCAGCCCCAGCCCGGTGAGCAGGATGCCCAGGCTGGCCCCGGCATAAAAGGTGGTCAGCACGGTGCCCGCCTGCCGCGCTGGGGCGCGCGAGGCCGCCTGCGCCGCCAGCAGTCCGCCCGAGGTAAACGTCACCGCGCCGCCCAGCCCGGTCAGCAGTCGGACGCCGATCAGCCAGCCAAAATGGCCGCTCAGGGCGGTTAGGGCGATGCTGATGGCCGTGAGCAGCATCGCGGCCAGGAAGGCGGGCCGCGCCCCCCAGCGGGCGATGACCAGCGGGGCCAGCAGCGCCCCCAGCAGGTAGCCCCCGCCGTTGGCGGTGTTCATCGCGCCCGCCTGGGTGTAGGTCCAGGCCAGGGCACTCCGCATGGGTGGCAGCAGCAGCGCGTACGAAAAGCGCCCGAAGCCCAGCGCCACCGCCGCGCCCAGCGCCAGCCCGGCAGCGGTCAGCAGCGGTGGGGTCGTCGGTACAGGTGTGATCGGGCCAGGCGTGGTGGGAACAGGAGCCGGAACAGGATGTACAGCGCTGCTGGTGGGCGTGGACAAGAAATCACCTTCTGAACCTGACCTGACGGCAGTTCGGCGCTGCCCCGTGGGCGTGAACGTCTGTACACCGACCGGGAAGGCGGAAATTCTGCCGGAACGGGGCGGCGACGGGCAGTGGAGCGGTTCCAGCGCTGGCTGGAGAATGTTCTGGAGGTGTGCCGCGTTCTGAACGACACAGCGTTCTGAAGAGAGGCCCAGCTCAGGGTGTGGCGGCTCAAGATACAGACGAACAGTTCAGGATTTGGACGACTGAATTGTACCCGCCGCAGCTGCAACCCCCTGCGTGACAGCTCCCTGATGCACGGTGGCGATCTGCCCGGAAGCGTCTACATCGGCAGTATTCGGATGAGTCTCCGGCAGACCCGCCCGGCTGGCCCACAGGCCCAGTGACGCCCAGCCCGCCGCCAGTGCCAGCAGTGTCAGCGTTAGCAGTGCCAGACAGGTCAGCGGGGTGTTCAACGTGGCCAGGGCCATCAGCAGCGGGGCGGCGGGGGCACTGGCCGCCTGAATGGCCGCCCCGAGCACCAGGTCGCGGCCCCCCGGCGTACCGCGCACGGCGGCCCTGGCCCGGCGGTGGGCCAGCGTCAGCGCCAGGGCGGCGCACAGCAGCGCGGCGACGCTCAGACCCAGCAGCATCGGCAGACCCAGCAGCACCGGTTGCGGGCGGTTCAGCAGGCCCACGGGCAGGCCGATCAGGAGGCCCGGCACGGCCAGCGCCGCCAGTCCCAGCAGGTAGGCCCGGCGCAGCGCGGCCAGCAGTGGAGCGCGGCGGGGCGAGTCTCCGAGGTTCTGGAGCGGCGTGAGCATCAGGCCGGGCTGGACGGCGCGGCGACTTCTGCCGGAGCAACGCCATTCTCTGCCGGAGCAACGTGTGCCAGCGCCTCTCCCACATGCAGCTGCGCCCCTTCCGGCAGGTCGGTGCGCAGCTTCGCCAGCGCCAGCGTTCCGGTGCTGGCCCCGCTCAGGCCCACCACCCGCCCGGCATGCTTGATCTCGCTGTGGGCGGGCACGTTCTCCCCGGCAATCAACGTCAGGGCGTGGCGGGCGTGGCCCCGCGCCTCCAGCCGCGCCATGATCTCCTGGCCCACGTAACAGCCCTTGCGGTAGCTGATGGCCGCGTCCTGCCCGACCTCCTGCGGCAGCGACCCCTGCCAGCCGTCGCGAGAGACGTCGCTGATGCCCGCCGCGATGCGGGCCGTTTCCAGCTCGGCGTGGGGCATTTCCTGAATAGACACAGCCTGGGCGTTCAGTTCAGCGAGCAGTCCAGCCTCGTGTTTTTGCAGATAATGCACGTCCAGACCCACTGTTCCTGTGCGGTTGACCCGCCCGACGAGCAGCACGCCGCCGCCCAGCTCGAAGCTCTGCACGTCCGGCCCGGCGGCGTCCCAGCCGCTCAATTCTTCATTCCACACGTGCAGGCTGCCCAGCACGGCGCTCACGTCCTGCACCTCCACCTGATCGAAGATGATGTACTTTTTGAACCTCGCGGCCAGCGCCGCCGCCTCGTTTGCGGTTCCCGACAGGTCGTCGAGGTGCAGGTACACGTCGTCGTCCCGGCGGTACACGCGGGCAAAGTGCTCGATCTGGCCGCGCACGTTCAGGAAGCAGGCCGGGACCATGCCGGGGGTGGGCGCGGCCTTCAGGTGGGCCGTCATCTGGCCCTGCACGAAGTCCAGGCGGTCTGGCCCGGTCAGCCGCAGGGCGCTGGAGGAGAGGCGGGTGAAGCGTGACATGCCCGGAGCTTAACCCGCCAGGGGCAGGGGCATGGTGACCACAGGTGTGGGACGGAGCGAAATTCATGACAGGCAGCGTTGTGAACGCCCGTTTTCGCCTTTGCCGCCTTCCACACGCCGCCGCCCTGCCCGTCTCCTGTACCCTGAACCATGACCCTGCCATCTTCACTCGAACAGTACCGCCGCCCCGGCCCCGCCCGTTTCCGGCTGTACGCGGGCCTGTACGCCATGCTGATCCTGACCGCCGTGCTGGGCGGCAAAAAGAGGGGCGACATCGGCACGCTGGGGTCGCTGCGCTCCAGCACCTTCACCCGCGTGATGTTCATGGACATCGGGGCGCTCAGCACGCTCGGGGCGCTGTATCTGCTGCTGGGCGGCAGGACGGCGGCCCGTTTTCCGGCGGCCATCGCCAGCCTGTTCGTGGGCAGCTTCGCCCTGATTCCGGGCCTGGCCTACGAGGACTGGGCGGCGATGCAGACCAGGGGACAGGAGATTGAAATCGAATCCACCGTCACCAGGGCCACAGCCGCCGAACTCAGGTCGAATTGAGATGAATCCCCAGAGTTCAGCCGGATGGAGGAGGCAGCGTCCAGGCGTCGTCGGCGCTGGCCTGTGGGAGCTGTGCTGCTCAGGACGGGCGGGTGATGTTCCCACATTCCCTGTGGCTGGAGCAGCGCCGTGTCACAGCGCCCTGAGTTTCTCCAGCACCTGCTCCGGGCGCAGCGTGTAGTCTCCGGTCTTGGCCTCGACGTACTCGAAGCGCACCACGCCCTCTCTGTCGATCAGGAACACCGCCCGCTGACTGACGCCGCGCTCCTCTATGGCCACCCCGTAGCTGCGGGCCACGTCCAGGTTCATGTCGGCCAGCAGCGGCACCTCGATGCCGTACTCGGCGGCCCAGGCCTTGTGGGTGTAGGCGCTGTCGCGGTTGACGCCCAGCACCACCGCGCCCGCGTCGCCAAAATCGTCCTGCCGCCCGGAGTATTCGGGCAGCTGCATGCTGCACACCGGCGAGAAGTCGAGCGGATAGAACACCAGCACCACGTGCCTGTGGCCCCGGTAGCTGCTGAGCGTGATTGGCCCTTCACCTGTGGACGGCAGGGTGAAATCCGGGGCGGGCTGGCCGAGCAGGGAGGTGCGGGAAGCGGGTTGGGTCATGCCGGTCAGTTTACCGGGTGTGTGTCCCGGCGTGTATCTCAGCTGCGGGCGTATCCCGGCGTGCAACGCCCGCGCAACGCCCCGCCTTCTACTCTGGCAGACAGGGGGGCAACAAAATGACAACAGGCAGCTGGAAGGAGGAAGGAGAGGGCGGCAGCAGTTTCAGAGCCGGGGCCGGGGGGCCGGGCACGGCTGCGGGGGGAGCGGCGATCCGGCTTCAGGTGCGGCTCACGCCCGCCTCGTCGGTTCCGGGGTTCTACGCGCGGGTCAGCGGCGGGCGGCTCGACGCGCCCGTTGAATTCAGTGACAGGAGCGTCTTCGTGCAGTTTCTGGCGCAGATTGCCGAGACGGGGCCAGGACTGAGGTAGAACCGGGCGGGGCGGGCGCTGGGAGATGGACGCTGGGTGATGGGCGCTATGCTGACCTCCATTCAGGAGGACTTCTATGCGCCTACTTCCCATGCGCCTACTTCGCGGTTTCGGCTGGCTCTTGTTCGTGTTGCTGCTGTTCGTTTTTGCAGGCGTGCTGTTTGCCCGCAAGGTCAGCAACCCCTTGCTTTCGGGCAGCCTGAATCTGCGCGGCCTGAGCGGGCCGGTGACCATCACCCGCGACGCCTGGGGAGTGCCGCACATCCGGGCAACGGCGAGCGACCAGGACGCGCTGTACGCGCTGGGCTTCGTGCATGCCCAGGACCGGCTGTGGCAGATGGAGTTTCAGCGCCGCGTGGCGCAGGGGCGGCTCTCGGAGGTGCTGGGCGAGGCCGCGCTGCCGCAGGACAGATTTCTGCGCACCTGGGGCTTCTACCGGGCGGCACAGACGGCCCTGCCCGCCCTGAGCGCGCGTTCCCGCACGCTGATCTCGGCCTACACGGCGGGCGTCAATGCCGCGATTGCCCAGGACCGGCTGCCGCTGGAGTTCAGGCTGCTGCGCTTCCGGCCCGAGCGCTGGACCGACGTGGACAGCATCGCCTGGTCCAAGCTGCTGGCCTACGACCTGGGCGGCAACTGGGACGATGAGCTGACCGGGCAGGCGGTGGTGAGCAGACTGGGCCAGGGGGCGCTGAACAGCGTGCTTCCGCCCTACCCGGCGGGCGCACCGACCATCCTGAGCAGCCAGGAACTGAACTTGCCCAGCGGCCAGCCTTCTGATAAGCAGCCGTCCGGCAAACCGCCGATCAGCGGCCAGCCAGCCAGCAGGAACGCGGGGCTGGCCCTGCCCCAGGACGCGCTGGCTCAGCTCAGGGCGCAGCTGGCCGCCGCCGCCTCACTGGGCTTTGCCAACGCCCCCGGCAAGGGCAGCAACGACTGGGTGATCGGGGGCAGCCGCACGGCGTCGGGCAAGCCGATCCTGGCCGACGACCCGCACCTGGGGCTGTCGGCCCCGATGCTGTGGTATCTGGCCGACGTGCAGGGGCCGACGCTGCACGCCATCGGGGCCACGCTGCCGGGGCTGCCGGGCGTGGTGATCGGGCGCAACGACCACGTGGCCTGGGGCGTGACCAACGTGAACCCGGACGTGCAGGACCTGTTTGTCGAGCAGCCGGGGGCCGTTTTACAGAGCCGCACCGAGGTGATCAAAGTGAAGGGCAAGCCGGATGTAAATCTGGTGGTGCAGGAGTCGGCGCACGGCCCGGTGGTGGCCCGCAGCAGCAAATGGGGAGACGGCCAGACTGGAACAGGGCAGACCGGAACAGGGCAGGACCGGGCCGTGAGTCTGGAATGGACGGCCCTGAAAGGCGGCGACACCACCTTCGACGCTTTCTTCGGCCTGAACTACGCCCGCAACTGGGCCGACTTCACGGCGGCGCTGGGCAGCTACGTCGCCCCGGCTCAGAACTTCGTGTACGCCGACACGGCGGGCAACATCGGCTACTACGCCCCCGGAAAGGTGCCGATTCGCAGCAAGAGTGGCGGGGCGGCCACCTGGGACGGCAGCCTGCCGGTGCCTGACGACGCTGCCCACACCTGGA
>JANXWI010000189.1 GCA_025351205.1 Deinococcus sp. | reverse complement strand
GTGCCGCAGCAGCACACGCGCCGGGCTGTAGCCGAGCACCTGCGCCGCCTGGGCGTATTCTGCCTTCTTCTGGCCCAGCACCTCGCCGCGCGTCAGCCGCCAGTAGCTGACCCAGCCCACCGCGCTGACCGCAAGGTACATGTTGGTCAGGCCCGGTCCCAGCACCGCCACGATGGCGATCACCAGCACCAGAAACGGGAACACCACCACCAGATCGGCCACCCGGCCCACTAGGGCGTCGGCCCAGCGGCCACGGAAGCCTGTCCAGGCCCCCAGCAGGGTTCCGAACACGAACGGAAAGGCGGTGGTAAACACGGCGATCTGAAGGTCCACACGGGTGCCGTAAATCACCCGGCTCAGCACGTCGCGCCCGAAATTGTCGGTGCCGAAGGGGTGCTTGCCGCTCGGCCCCCTGAGAATGGCCGTGTAGTCGAAGTCTGTGGGGCTGTACCGCGTGAACAGCCCAGGAAACAGGGCGGCCAGCAGCAGTACGAACAGCAGGATCAGCCCGACGAGCAGCGTGGGCTTGACGCCGCGCCGCCGGGCCACGCGCAGAGGCGGAGCCGGAACGTGCAGGGTGGTGGTCATCGGCACCTCCTGGGGGTGAACTGTTCAGAGAATCGGGGAAAGTGTTCTAACCAATTAGAACGGGCGGGAATGCATCCAGTCATCAGGCGGCCTCGGCGCGCGGATCGAGGCGTGCGTGCAGCAGATCGGTGGCCAGGAACACCAGCGACACCAGCAGGGCGAACACCAGCGTCAGGCCCTGCACCACCGGGTAGTCGCGGCTGAAGATGGCGTCCACCATCAGGCGGCCCACGCCGGGAATGGCGAACACCGTCTCGGTGATGACCGCCCCGCCGATCAGTGCCCCGATGTTCAGGCCGAGCAGCGTCACGGTGCTGATCAGGGCGTTGCGCAGCACGTGCCGGGTCATGATGACGCGGGTTTTCAGGCCCTTGGCACGCGCGAAATCGACGTACTCGGCGGTCAGCACCTCGATCACGCTGCTTCTCAGGGTCCGCAGCAGCACGGCGGCGAGGTTCAGGCCCAGCGTCAGGGCGGGCAGGAACAGGTGGTAGAGGTGGGCCGTGAAGCCTTCGCCGTAGCCCCCGATGGGAAACCAGCCCAGCCGCGCGCCCAGCAGGGTCAGCAGTTGCAGGGCCACGTAGAACACCGGCAGCGACAGCCCCAGCTGGAACACCCCCCGGATCAGCGCGTCGATCCAGGTGTTGCGGCGCACGGCGGCCAGCACCGCCAGCGGAACCGCCATCAGCACGCCCAGCACGGCGGCGTACACGGTCAGGAACAGGGTCACGGGCAGCCGCTCCCCGATCAATCGCAGCACCGGAATCTTGAGGTTGATGCTCTCCCCGAGGTCGCCGTGCAGCAGCTGGTTGACGAACAGAAAAAACTGCACCACCAGCGGCCTGTCGAGGCCCAGCTGCCGGTTGGCCCGCGCCACGATCTCGGGCGTGGCGCGGTCACCCAGCAGCGTGCTGACCGGATCGCCTGGAATCAGGTGGACCAGCACGAAAATCAGGACCATCACCGCCAGAAACAGCGGGATGATCTGAAGCAGTCGCCTTATCACGTAGCTGGAACCCATGTCACCTCCAGTCTGGTTTTGAGGGGCCTGTGGGTATAGACCCGGTCATGCTGCCCGGTGGCCCCCTCTCCCGGCTGCTCCGCAGCATCCCTCTCCCGCAGGGGGCGAGGGGAACAGCGCCAATTCAAGATCACCCTGTCTACTCCTGTTAACCAATGCAAAGTTGATATTGCCGTCTTGAGGGCATGCTGGAAAAGAAGCTGCGCCACGCCAGACATTCGAGCGTGGCGCATAAGATTGGTAAAGTTGACAAAGTGAATGAGAGTCGGGAGCGATCATAGCGGGCCAGTTGTGACTATGCGCGGAGGCGGAATAAGGTCATCAGTCATTCGGATTCATGCCTATGATGATGACCGTCCGCCTCCTGATGTCAAGCCTGCTTCCAGCCAACCTTACTTATCGATAGAGGTGCGCTCGAAGACGTTGTTGCCGAGCGGAATCTGGATGAAACCCTTGACGTTCTTGGCGAGCGCCACCGGGTAGGGGGTCTCGTAGAGGTAGATGGTCGGCGCGGCGTTGGTATAGATGGTCTGGATCTGACGGTACAGCCCGGCCCGCTTGACCCGGCTGGTTTCTTCCTGGCTCTGCACGAACAGCTTTTCGATGGTGTCGTTCTTGAAGCCGGTGTTGGCAGCCTGAGAGGCCCCGTACACCGCGTAGTAGCCGGTGATCTCGCTGGGATCGGCGATGTCGTCGGTCCAGGCCCCGGTGTTCATCTGAAAGTCGTTGGCGCGCCGACGGGCGGTCTTGGTGGCGGTGTCGATCTGCTCGATCTTCAGCCGGACACCCACCGCCCCCCACATCTGCTGGAGGGCGGTGAGCAGCGCCTGATCGTCGGCGCTGCCGCTGGTTGCCAGGCTCGTCACGTCGATACCGTTTTTGTATCCGGCGGCGCTCAGCAGCGCCTTGGCCTTGGCCGGGTCGTAGCTGTAGCCCTTCTGGTTGGTGTCGAACAGCGGCGTTGAAGACGACATAAACGACTTCATCGGCTTGCCGGTGCCGAAGGTCACCAGCGCGATCAGGGCGTCGCGGTTCACGGCGTAGTTCAGCGCCTGCCGGACCCGCACGTCCGAGAGCGGATTGGCCGTGCCGTCTTTGAGGGTGGGGCGGTTGTTCATGGTGATCTGGCTCACCTTGGTCGAGGGGAACAGGGCCATGTTCAGTTTGGGGCTGGCCCTCAGCTCGGCCACGCGGCTGAGCGGGATAAACTCCGCGCCCTGGATCTCGCCCGCCTGAAGCTTCAGAATCCGGGTGTTGTCGTCGGGAATGATCTCGAAACGCACGGTGTCGAGGTAGGGCAGGGCCTTGCCGTCCTCGCCCTTCTTCCAGTAGTACGGGTTGCGCTTGAGGACCATGTACGAGCCGCGCTTCCACTCGCTCAGCACGAAGGGGCCGGAGCCGACAGGCTTTTCGGCGAACGCCTTGGCTTTGGCCACGTCGTTCGCGCCGGGAGCGGCATTGAACAGCTTCTGCGGCATGATCGCGGCGTTGAAGGTGGCGAGCGCCGCCGGCAGGGTGGGGTCGGGGTGCTTGAGCGTCAGGGTGACCACACTGCCGCTGGCCGCCACCGCCGAAATCGAGTCGAGCAGGCCGTTCCAGGCCCCATTGTCGGGGTTGCGGGCGCGGTCGAGGCTGAACTTCACGTCTGCGCCGGTGATGGGCGAACCGTCGGCGAACTTGATGCCGGGGCGCAGGGTCAGGCGCATGGTCTTGCCGTCGGACGACACCACGTAGGCGTTGGCGAGGCCGGGACGCACGCTCTTGCCGTCGTCGGTGGGCTGAAGCAGGGTGTCGTACAGGTTGGTCAGAATCCAGATGTCGAGGTTGGCGTCGTTCAGCACCGGGTCAAGAAACAGCGAGTCGGCGTAACGCCCGAAGACCATCTGGCCGCCGCGCGTCACCGCCAGGCTCTGGCCGATGGACAGGGCGGCCACCAGGGCCAGTGAGGCCCGTACGGCCAGCGTCCGGCCAGGTTTCATTGAAGTGGATTTCGGAGAGCTGAACCTCGGGGAGCTGGGTGTCTGACAAACCTGGGACAGTCGCTTCATAAGCTTACCTCCGGCACAGCGTATCCTCACAAATTACTATATCCTCACAAATTGTTATAGCGGACTATAACGGTATGCCAATGTCCGGTCAAGTGGGCCGGTAACGCAGCCTGATGCCAGCCATGTCGTACGGGGCTAGCCCTGCTGCACGCTGCCTGGACCGTGCTGCCTGGACCGTGCTGCCCGGGCCGCCGTGGGCACACGTGGTCCGCAGAGATTCCAGATAAACTGCGGCCCAGATGGACTGCAACGCAGGTGGAGGGTTCAGATGCCGAGCGACCCGCAACGTATGGACTACATCAGGCCCCGGGTCGTCAGGAGCGTTCGCAGGCGCCTGCTGTCCGCCCTGCTGCTCGCCGCCGTGGTCGGTGGGGTGGTGGCCCTGGTCAACCCCAGGGGCGCGGTGTTCCTGGCGCTGCTGAGCCTCGTGCTGACGCTCAGCCTGGTGGGCATCAACGCCTATGGCCGACACAGCGAGCGCTGGGAGTGGTGGAAGGCGGGCGGCGAGGTCGGGCGCCCGGGGGCAGAGTAACCGGGTCTGACAGGACAGGTGTTCGGGTCGAAGCTGGACAGGACGTCACCTGAACAGCGTGTCACCAGAACCGTCCATCACCCCGACGGCGGCCCGGTTTTTCTGCCCGAGAATCCCGCCTGTTGCGAGCGTCAACGCCGAGCGAACAGCTGGGCCAGCTGGAGGAAAAGGGTTATGCCTGCGCGTCCGTCTGAACAATTCAGCCCCGAACCAGTCGCACCCGAGCAGTCCGCCGGCGTGATCCGGCGCATCGTGCACATCGACATGGACGCCTTCTACGCCTCCGTCGAGGTCCGTGACCATCCCGAACTGCGGGGGCGTCCGGTGGCCGTGGCGCACCTGGGCAGGCGGGGCGTGGTCCTGACGGCCAATTACGAGGCCAGAGCCTTCGGGGTGCGCAGCGCCATGCCCACCCAGATGGCGCTGGACCGCTGCCCGGAACTGCTGCTGACCCCGCCGCGCATGGAGGTCTACCACGAGGTTTCGGGCGTGATCCGTGAGATCTTCCTGCGCTACACCGACCTCGTCGAACCGCTGTCGCTGGACGAGGCGTACCTGGACGTGAGCGCGCCGAAACTCGGGCCGCCCTCGGGCACCCTGAGCGCCCGGGCCATCAAGGCCGACATTCTGCGAGGCACCGGCCTGACCGCCAGCGCCGGGGTCAGCCACACCAAGTTTCTGGCAAAAATCGCCTCGGACATGAACAAGCCGGACGGCCTGACCGTGATTCGCCCGCACGAGGCGCAGGACATCATCGACGCCCTGCCCATCACGGCGTTTCACGGGGTCGGCCCGGCCACCGCCCTGCGGATGCGTGAACACGGCATAGCGAACGGGGCCGACCTGCGGGCGGTGTCTGCCGCCAATCTTCGGGCCTGGTTCGGGCAGCAGGGCGAACACTACTTCCGCGTCAGCCACGGCATCGACCTTCGGCCCGTGGTGCCGGACCGGGAGCGCAGATCGCTGGGGGTCGAGCGCACCTACGACACCGACCTGCGCGGCCTGGAAGCCGTCAGGGGGGCGCTGCCGGAGATCACCGGGCTGCTGCTGGAGCGCCTGAACAGGTCCAAGTACGTGGGGCGCACGCTGATCCTGAAACTGAAATTCGCGGACCGCGCCATCGTGACCCGCCGGGTCCGCTGCGCCCTGCCACTCACGCAGGCAGACCGCATCCTGGCGCTGGCGACGGGCCTGCTCAGCGAGGAGGTGCTGCGGGGCCGCCGGGTGCGCCTGGTGGGCCTGAGCGTCACAGGTCTGGTGGGTGCAGACGACCCTGCCCCCGCCCAGCCAGGCTTGTTCGCGGCGGCAGACGGGCCACGGGGCGGGGCCGAATGATCCTGGTCACGTGGTCTGGATGGACATTTATTGCTTCTTGGGTAGAACGGACGCGCTTTTTGATCAGAACAGCGCCCAGCAGGCACTTGACCGCTTGAACACGCCTGCCCGCTTCATCGGATGAGTCCCGGGCTGGAAACGGAGTGAACCGGGAATGGGACCATGGGAACAGGCACGCCTTTTTTTATCCAGTTACGGGCGCTTTCAAAGGCACACTCAGCCCGTCTCCAATCCCGAACAGAAGGCTGGCGTCCGCGCCACGCCCCAGGTCGCCCTGCGAGGCGGGCCAGCCGTAGGACAGTCGGCCCGTGAACGGCTGCGCCCCATACAGCACGTCGGCCACGCCCTGACCCTCGCTGCCCGGAAGCCAGGCGGCCACCAGCGCGTCCCATCCCGGCAGCTGCTCGCTGACGATCAGCGGACGGCCCGACAGCAGCAGCACCACCAGCCTGCCGCACCGCTGCCGCGCGCGCTCCAGCAGCTCAAGCTGCTCCGGGTGCAGCCGCAGGTCGGCGCGGTCTCCCATGCCCTCGGCGTACGGCTCCTCGGCCAGCACCACCAGAGCGACCGGATACACGCGGTCTGGTGGCCCTTCATCTGCCTGGCTGTCATCTGTCTGGCCGTCATCTGTCTGGCCGTCCGGGCTGAAGTGCACCTGTGCCTCGCCTGCCACCGCCCGCAGCCCCGCCAGGAGGGTGGTGCCGGTGGTGGTGGGTCCGTGCCCACCCATCCAGGTCACGGTCCAGCCGCCGCACTGGGCACCGAGGTCGTCGGCGGCCTGGCCCACCACCAATATTGGCGGGCCGAGTGGGTCCAGCGGCAACGCCTGGTCGTTCTTGAGCAGCACCAGCGACCTGCTCACGGCCTCACGCGCCAGCAGGCGGTGCTCGGCGCTGCCCACCTGTTCCAGCAGCGCCGGGTCGGTGTGCGCCTGCCCGAACAGGCCCAGCGAACGCTTGACGCCCAGAATGCGGCTCACGGCGTCGTCGATGCGCTCCAGCCCGACCTGACCCGACTCCACGGCCTGCGTGAGCGCGGAAATGAAGCGCTCGTAGTCGAACGGCACCATCACCATGTCGATTCCGGCGTTGATCGCCTGCACCACGCACGCACCGTAATCGCTGCCGAGCTGATCGACGCCTTCCCAGTCGGACACCACGAAACCCTGGAAGCCCAGTTCACCTTTCAGAACGTCGGTCAGCAGATACCGGTGCCCGTGAAGTTTCTGCCCCTGCCAGCTGCTGTACGAGGCCATGATATTGAGCGCGCCCGCCTTTGTGGCCGCCCGGTACGGCTCCAGATGCACCGCCCGCAGGGTCTGTTCATCAATCAGGGCGTCGCCCTGGTCGATCTGCCAGGCCCCCAGGTCGAGCAGTTTGGCCATGCCCTGCCCCGTGTCGGCACTCGCCAGGGTGCGGTCTGTGCTCAGCGCCTGGCGGTCTATGCGCCGCGAGGTGCCCCAGACCGCAGCGGCGTCGGCCACGAAGTGCTTAACCGAGGGCAGCACCGATGGGCCGGAGTCCTGGCCGTCGCCCCGCAGGCCCTCGATCAGCGCCACTGCCAGCTCCGACACCAGCCCCGGGTCCTGGCTGTAGCCCTCGTAGCTGCGGCCCCAGCGCACGTCCTGCGGCACACTGACGGCGGGCGCAAACGCCCAGCGCACGTCGGTGGCCAAGGCCTCGGTGGCGGTGGCGCGGCCAATCCGGCGCACCAAATCCGGATCGCGCGCGGCTCCCAGCCCGATGTTGTGCGGAAAGATGGTCGCCCCGACCACGTTGTTATGGCCGTGGACCGCGTCGGAGCCGTAGATCAGCGGAATCTTCAGGCGTGAACGCAGCGACTCGTCGATCAGCCCCGACACCATCGCCCGCCAGCTTGCAGGCGTGTTGAGGTCCGGGTTGCCACCGCCGCCGCTCAGCACCGAACCGAGGCCCAGGCGGGCCACGTCGCCGGGCCGCACGCTGTTTTTCTCGGCCTGGGTCATCTGCCCGATCTTCTCTGCGAGCGTCATCTGGCCGAGAAGCCGGGCCACGAACGTCTGGTCTTCGGGGCTGAGGAAGTGGCTGGGCATTGAGGCGCTGGGCATTGGGGCGCTGGGCATTGGGGAACTCCTTTGCTGTGTCGGATGGAAAGGACAGGCCTTGACGATTGAGTTCAGAGATTCATCCACCGTGCTGCCGATGAAGCGTCCACCGATCAGGTATTCTCTTCCCCTCTATCCCTGTGGGACAGGTGCCCCGCGCAGCGAGGGGGTGAGGGGGAAGCGGGCCGAGCATCCGATCTTCACTGTTCAGACGACCCACATTGATCGCTCGACGGTGCACTGGAGTCAATGTCTGACACTCCCGGTACACCCTCACGGATACGACGGGTTGGCGATATCAGAGGTCTCCAAGACCATCACGGGCGTGCCGACCTGCAAGAAGCTGCCCGCACGGTACAGGTCCGCGCCCTGCATCATGTTCTGGCCGAACTGGATGGCCTGCCCCTGCCTGCGGTATCCGGCGAGGGTGCGCAGCGGTTCGGCCCCTGCGCGGGCGTCGTCCGTGACGTTGAGCACGCCGCAGCGGGCGCAGCTCTCGACCACCCTGAGCGCCACTCCCCCGACGCTGATCAGACGCCAGTGGTCCTCGGCGTAAGGAAGGCCGCCGCTGAGCACCAGGTTGGGCCGGAAGTCGCCCGCGCACACCTGCCGCGCCAGCCGGGTGTTCAGGTCGGCCACCGAAACTTCCGTGACCAGATGAAACGGGTTGCCATCGGCGAAACTCAGCAGCGAGCTGAACGGCTTGCCGGATTGCGCCCGCTCCGCGTCGTCGGGCATGTACAGCAGCTGGCAGTCGGTGTTCAGGAAGGCACTGAACCACGCCGACACCGTGGGCGAGACCGACTGTGCGGCGGTGGCGTCGTTCCAGATGTGCGTCTGAAGCAGCGGACCCTGCGGACTGCGCGGCACCCGGAGCGGCGGCATGCCCGGGGCCTCGACCAGCAGGGCGTCCTGGGCGTCCGTGCCCGGCAGCAGGCTGACACGGATCTGGCGCATCTGCGGCAGCTGGCGCTGGGTGAGCGTCTCGCCGCCGGACCCCATGACCATCCAGCGTCGGTCATGCTTCAGGCCGCGCGGCGCGACTTCCGAACGCTGGAGGCTGACCCCGCCTGCGGACTTGATGGGATAGGTCCACAGGGCGCTCAGGGTGAGCGGTTCATGTTCTGAAGCGTCCAGCCTTGAAGGTCCGCTCACACGCTGGCTTCTTGAGTGTTCAGAGCGTTTCCGCCCATCAGAAAAGGAGCGTCTGAGCCAAACTGGAGCAGGTTGCCGCCGAGAACTCCGCAGACCCGTTCAGGTCGCAGAGTCGGGTCCTGGGGAAGAAACAGCCCGCCCACGGGTGCGTCTGGCATCGTGCCTGTAGGAAACACCTTCTGCATCACTCCTCCAATCCAGCACGTTCAAGAACATCCGGCCCTGCCACCTGCTCAGGTCAGAAAGACAGACTGCGCCGGGCAGGTCGATTCGAGCCGCCTCAGCAGGGCCGCGTCCACAGGGTGCCGGGCGAGTTCCAGCGCCAGCAGCAGCGCCCCGAACACCGGCTCATGCCCGCTGGCCTGCCACTGTACCTCTGGGTTGACCGTATGCACCCGCTGCATCAGCGCCCGCACCAGCACCTTTGAGGGGTGGCGCATCACGCCGCCGGAGGTGACGAGCGTGTAAGGCCCACTCAGGCCCACCTGCCGGGCAGCGGCCAGCGCGTAGTCGCCCAGGGACCCGCCGTGTTCGCACACGATCTTCAGGCTCGCGGCGTCGCCCAGTTCGGCCTCGTCGAGCAGCAGGCGGGCCAGGCGGCCCAATCGGCGCGGCGCGCGGCGGTCCCGCCGGGTCAGGGCGTGCAGCAGCCCCTCGACGCTGCTCTGCCGGTTGTGGGCCAGCACCCTGGCGGTGAGCGAGGTGGGCGCATCGATGCCCAGTTCGGCGCGGTACACCGCCCGCAGGGCAAAGGCCGCCAGCTCGTCGGCCCCCTCGGGTTCCTGCCAGTAGCTGCTGTGCCACGCCCTTCCCTCTGATGAGCGGGCCGCGACCCCGGCGCTGGTGCCGCAGACCACGGCCACACCCGTGCCCTCCAGGCTTCCGGCCCGCAGCGCTCCCACCGCGTCGTTCACCACCTGCCAGCGCCGCGCCCAGGCCCGTTCCGCCAGCAGACTCTCCAGCAGCTGAAAGTCTTCCGGCCAGTCGGCCCCGCTGGCGCTCAGGGTGACGGCGGCAAGGTCTGGTTTGGACACGGGCGGTTCAGACCCAGTCGGTTCATACACCGGCAGCCCTGCCCGGCTGCGGGCCGCCTGCACCGCCTGGTCGATGGCCTGGAGGGCGCGGGGCTTGGACACGTAGATGTTGCTGCCTCCGGCGCGTCCCCAGCCCAGCACCGTGCCCGAGGCGTCGGCGATCAATGCGATGGTCTTGGTGTTCCCGGCGTCGATGCCCAGCACCAGCTGGCCTGCCTGTAGGTGATTGAACGGCGCGTCGTCATGGGTCACGTGGCCCAGCGTGAGGTTGTCGAGAACGGTCAAGGTGTATTCCTCTGGATGATGTCAGGCACGTTTACATCAGGAAGTGACCCGCCCACATCTGGATCACTGGCCTCGTCCAGTCCCAGCGCCGCCCGGTCTGCCAGCACTGTCACCCTCTCCCCTGCCAGCAGCGAGGCTGGAAGGTTGGGCGTCTGGGGTCCGTTCAGAACCTCGCGCAGCACCTCCCGCTTGTGAGCGCCGGTCACCAGCAGCAGCGTGGTGCGGGCGGCCAGGATGACGTTCATGCCAGCGGTCAGCGCCTGTTCGGGCACGTCCTGCCCCCAGTAGGCGCGGTTGCTCGCCAGTGACTGCGGCGTCAGGTCCACCGCCCGGGTCGGCGCGCTGGCCGGGCTGGGCGGCTCGTTGAAGCCCAGGTGACCGTTCGGACCCAGCCCCAGCACCGCCAGATCTATGCCGCCCAGGGCCGTGAGCGCCTCGTCGTAGTCGGCGCAGGCCCGCTTCGGATCAGTGCCGGTGGCGTTTAGGCGGAGGGTGCGCGAGACGCCCAGCGGCGCGACGAAACTGCGCTCCATCCAGCTCCACAGGCTCCGGGGGTCATC